>CAIVQM010000254.1 GCA_903908025.1 uncultured bacterium | reverse complement strand
TTGGTCTTGGTGAAAAAGCGGATGCTTTCGGTGCCGTACTGGTTGTGATCGCCAAAGGCGCTGCGTTTCCACCCGCCAAAGCTGTGATAGGCGACCGGTACGGGGATCGGCACGTTGATCCCGACCATGCCCACCTTGATGTCGTATTGGAACTGCTTGGCGGCTCCGCCGTCGCGCGTGAAGATCGCCGTGCCGTTGCCGTACTGATGCCGGTTGATCAGATCGACGGCCTCGTCGTACGTGTCGACCCGCACGACGGACAGGACAGGTCCGAAGATCTCGTCGTCGTACGACGCCATGCCGGGCTTGACGTTGTCGATGAGGGAGACGCCGAGGAAGAAGCCCTCGGACGGGACATCGGCATTGCGACCGTCGACCACGACGGTCGCTCCCTGCGAGGGCGCAGACTCGAGGTAGGACGCGACCTTGTCGCGATGCTCGCGCGTGATGAGCGGCCCCATCTCGGCTGTCGGATCGGTGCCGGGCCCGACCTTGAGCTTCGGCAGTCGCTCGGAGATGGCCTCGATGAGCCGGTCACCGACACCACCGACGGCGACGACCACCGAGATGGCCATGCAGCGCTCGCCGGCGGAGCCGTAGGCAGCGCTGACTGCCGCGTCGGCCGCCATGTCGATGTCGGCGTCGGGGAGGACGACCATGTGGTTCTTGGCGCCGCCGAGGGCCTGAACACGCTTGCCGTTGGCGGTGCCGGTCGAGTAGATGTACTGGGCGATGGGGGTCGAGCCGACGAAGCTGACGGCCTCGATGTCGGGGTGCTCGAGGATGCGGTCGACAGCAGCCTTGTCGCCGTTGACCACGTTGAACACACCGTCGGGCAGCCCAGCCTGCTTGAGCAGGTCGGCCATCAGCAGGGCGACGGAGGGATCCTTCTCGCTTGGCTTGAGGACGAACGTGTTGCCCGTAGCTATGGCATTGGCGAACATCCACATCGGCACCATGGCGGGGAAGTTGAACGGCGTGATGCCGGCAACGACGCCAAGCGGCTGCTTGATCGAGTAGACGTCGACGCCGCCCGACACCCCCTCGGAGTAGCCGCCCTTCAGCATCGCCGGGATACCGCACGCGAACTCGATGTTCTCGATTCCGCGTGCAAGTTCGCCAGCCGCGTCACTTGGGACCTTGCCGTGCTCGATGGAGACCAGCTGAGCGATCTCATCGCGGTGCTCGACGACGAGAGTGCGGAAGTTGAACATCACCTCTGCTCGCCGTGACAGCGATGTCGACCGCCAGGCGGGGAAGGCGGCCTTCGCTGCGGCGACAGCAGCGTCGACCTCTGCCGCGGAGGCGAGGCCGACCTCGGCCTGCTGCTCGCCGGTGGCCGGGTTGAAGACGGGCCCCGTCCGCCCGGATGTCGAGCGGACGAGGGAGCCGTTGATCCAGTGGTCGATGGTGCGCAAGAAGTCCTCCGCGAGAGTGCCGTGGGCCGGTGTCAGATCAGGTACTGCGAGAGTCCGCGCTTCAGGAAGTGACCGTCGCCGGCGGTTCCGTGGTACGCGTTGTCATCGATGATGACCTTGCCTCGGGAGAGGACGGTGTCGACGTGACCGTCGATCACGAAGCCCTCCCACGCGGAGTGGTCCATGTTCATGTGGTGCGTCTTGTGGAAGCCGATCTCCGTGCGGCCTGTCGGGTCGTACACGACGACATCGGCATCGAATCCCGGAGCGATCGCGCCCTTGCGTCCATAGAGGCCGAACATCCGGGCGGGTGTCGTCGAGCAGAGCTCGACCCACCGCTCGAGGCTGATCTTGCCCTCGACGACGCCCTGGAAGATCAGATCCATCCGGTGCTCGACCGAACCGATGCCGTTGGGGATCTTCGAGAAGTCGCCGAGCCCCATCTCCTTCTGCTCCTTGAAGCAGAACGGGCAGTGGTCAGTGCTGATGACGGACAGGTCGTTGGTGCGCAGGTAGCGCCAGAGTTCGTCCTGATGCTTCTCCGCCTTTGAGCGCAGGGGAGTGGAGCAGACCCACTTCGCGCCCTCGAAGCCCGGCTGCGAGAGCTGGTCCTCAAGCGACAGGTACAGGTACTGCGGGCAGGTCTCACCGAAGACATTCCAGCCCTCGTCGCGGTTGGCCTGCAGGACGGCAACGGCCTGCTTCGCGGACATGTGCACGATGTAGAGCGGGGCGCCCGTCATGCGCGCCAGCATGATCGCGCGATTCGTGGCCTCAGCCTCGGTCTCCCACGGGCGCGTGAGCGAGTGGTACTTCGGATCGGTATTGCCCTCGGCGATCGCCTGGGCCACGAGAACGTCGATGGCGCTGCCGTTTTCCGCGTGCATCATGATCATCGACCCGTTGCCCGCTGCCTGCTGCATGGCCTGCAGGATCTGGCCGTCCGAACTGAGGAACACACCCGGATAGGCCATGAACAGCTTGAACGTTGTGACGCCCTCGTCGATGAGCTCGTCCATCGCCTTGAGAGACTCCGAGTCGACTCCGCCCACGACCTGATGGAAGCCGTAGTCGATCGCGCAGTTGCCGGCTGCCTTCTCGTGCCAGGCCGCCAGGCAGTCCTGCACCCGTTCGCCCTGCTTCTGAACAGCGAAGTCGATGATCGTTGTGGTGCCACCCCATGCGGCGGCACGCGTTCCGGTCTCGAAGGAGTCGGAGGCCACGGTTCCGCCGAACGGCATCTCCATGTGGGTGTGACCGTCGATGCCCCCCGGCACCACGTACTTGCCGGTCGCGTCGATGACACGCTCGGCGGACGCGGCAAGGTCGACGCCCAGCGCATTGTCGCCTGGGGCCAGCACGGCCGCGATGGTCTCGCCGTCGATGAGCACGTCGGCCTGCATGCTGCCCTGTGCCGTGACGACGGTGCCGTTCTTGATGAGGATGGTCATGGCTGCGTGTCCCTTCGAGATCGGGTTACGGGCGGACGAGGTCGCCGTAGGCATCCGGGCGACGGTCGCGATAGAACTGCCAGCGATTGCGCACCTCGGCGAGCAGGTCCATGTCGAGGTCGCGGATGATCAGTTCGGGCTTGTAGGGGTCGCCCTTCTCGCCGACGTAGTTGCCCTCCGGATCGATGAAGTACGACTGTCCGTAGAAGTCGTCGTCGCCGAGGTCCTCGATACCGACACGATTGATGGCACCGACGTAGTACTCGTTGGCGACAGCGGCTGCGGGCTGCTCGATGCTCCACAGGTACTGCGACAGGCCACGGGAGGTAGCCGACGGGTTGAAGACGATCTGCGCGCCGTTGAGGCCCAGCGCCCGCCAGCCCTCCGGGAAGTGGCGGTCGTAGCAGATGTAGACGCCGATCTTGCCGACGGCGGTGTCGAAGACGGGGTAGCCGCCGTTGCCGGGACGGAAGTAGAACTTCTCCCAGAAGCCGTTGACGTGCGGGATGTGCTGCTTGCGGTACTTGCCGAGGTAGCTGCCATCTGAGTCGACGACGGCAGCGGTGTTGTAGAGCACACCCGGCTGCTCCTCCTCGTACATCGGCAGGATCATCACGATGTTGAGTTCCTTGGCGAGTGCCTGGAAGCGCTCGGTGGTCGGGCCGGGGATCGACTCGGCGTACTCGTAGTACTTCTTGTCCTGCACCTGGCAGAAGTAGGGGCCGTAGAACAGCTCCTGGAAGCACACGACCTGGGCCCCCTGAGCGGCGGCCTGCCGGGCGTAGTCCTCGTGCGCGACGATCATCGACTCCTTGTCGCCGGTCCAGTTCGTCTGGACGAGCGCTGCGCGAACGATGGTCATTCGATCCTCCTGGTGGCCCCGGTGCGAGCGGGGCGTCGGGTGGGCGGGCTTTTTGTGATTCTTGACCTTAGACACTTTCGATTGTGTTACAACAGCGTTTCCACAAAGAACCGCAGGGGAGTTTCCCGGGCAGTCGGCTGGGGACGGGAGGCACCGTGACGCTGAGCGTCGTCCCTGACCACGCGGCCGAACCGGTTCTTGCCACCGTGTCATCGGCGATTGTCGATCGGTCACCGAAGGGCATCGCGGCGGCCGTTCACCGCCTCATCAGAGCCGGACGGCTGCGCACGGGCGACCGGTTGCCCACCGTTCGCGACCTGGCGAAGGAGCTCAACGTCAGTCCCGCGACGGTGAGCGAGGCCTGGCAGGCGCTCGGGGCTGTCGGCGCGATCCAGGCGCGTGGCCGGGCGGGGACGTTCGTGCGCGACACGGTCGAGCCCACTCGGCCGGCTCGGTATCTCGGAATCGGCGGTGCGCCGCTGGCGGAGGGCATCAATCTCTCGACGGGCACCCCCGACCCGGCGCTCCTCCCGCCCCTGCGCGAGGCCGTCGACCGGGTGGTGGCGCGCTCAACCTCGTGGACGACCAGTTACCTCGATGATCCCGTCCTGCCGGAGCTCGACGAGATCCTGCGCCGCGACTGGCCGTTCGTGCCGGCGCGTCTGACCGTGGTCGACGGTGCCCTCGACGCCCTGTCCCGCGTGGTCGACGAGGTGGTGCGCCTGGGTGACCGCGTGGTGATGGAGAACCCCGGATTCCCGCCGTTGATCGATCTCCTCGAGCGTGCTGGCGCCGACATCCTGCCGGTCGAGCTCGACGATGAGGGCATCATTCCGGCCTCCCTGGCGGCGGCGATGCTGCTGGCGCCGGTGGCCGTATTCGTTCAGCCGCGTGCACAGAACCCCACGGGCATCAGCATGAGCGTCGGCCGATGCCGCGAGCTCGCCGACGTGCTGGCGGACTATCAGGCGGTCGTCGTCGAGGACGATCACTCGGGCGACATAGCGACGGGCGAGGACGTCAGCATCGGCATGCACCTGCCCGAGCGCACGGTGCACATCCGCAGTTACTCCAAGTCGCACGGCCCCGACCTGCGGATCGCGGCTGTCGGCGGCTCGGCTGATGTCATCGATCCGCTGGTGTCCCGACGCATGCTCGGTCCGGGCTGGACCAGTCGGCTGATTCAGGCCGTGCTGGTCGAGCTCCTCACTGACCCTGCGGCCATCGCTGCGGTGACATGGGCCCGGTCCACGTATGCGATGCGCAGCCTCGCGGTGCGGGCGGGCCTTGCGGGTGAGGGCGTGACGAGCACGACAGGTGAAGGCATCAACGCCTGGGTCGAGGTTGCTGACGAACGATCGGCCCTCATCACCCTGGCGGCGCTAGGGCTGCGGGTGTCTCCAGGCTCGCCGTTCATGGTCGGCGGCAGTCCGAGCATGCATGTACGGGTGACGACCGGAGTGCTCGATGAGCACGACGCCGACCAACTGCAGCACGTGATCACGAGCCTGGCAGCGGCAGCCAAGGCCGGGCCGACGCTGCGAGGAGTGTAGGAATTCGTCGTAACATGACGATTCGACAACGATTTCCATTGTTACGCAGGTGTTTCAGCGGGGAATCACGCGATGATGCCTTGTCCCACCTGCCGTTCCGTGGTTGTATGCCCAGACGTACCTGTCGGGCTTCGACGGGGCGGCACGCCTGCCAAGGAGGTCTCCTTCGTGACTGACGCCGTCTTCTCGGGCGGTCGCGCCCGGCCCGGCACGTCCGGCGAGACCTTCGATGTCACGAACCCGGCTGATGGCACGGTCGTCGAGCGCATGACCATCGCCAGCGTGGCCGATGTCGAGCAGGCGGTGGCCTATGCGGCTGATGCCTTCGGTGACTGGTCCCGCGCCGCTCCCGCCGAGCGTTCCGCTGCCCTGATCCGCCTCGCCGCGATCCTCGAAGGCCGCGCCCGCGAGTATGCCGAGGCCGAGACCCACCAGACCGGCAAGCCGATCCGCCTCACCACCGAGTTCGACGTACCCGGATCCATCGACAACGTGTCGTTCTTCGCCGGTGCGGCTCGGCACCTCGAGGGCACGGCCGCCGCGGAATGGGACGGGACGCACACGTCGATGATCCGGCGTGAGCCGATCGGGGTCGTCGGCTCCATTGCGCCGTGGAACTACCCGCTGCAGATGGCAATGTGGAAGATCCTCCCGGCGATCGCGGCCGGCAACACGATCGTCCTGAAGCCTGCGGAGATGACGCCGATCACGTCGCTCATGCTTGCTGCGGACTGCGTCGCCGCCGGCATCCCGGACGGTGTCGTCAACGTGGTGATGGGCGCCGGTCGATCCGTCGGCGAGGCACTGATCGGCGACCCCCGCGTTTCCATGGTCTCGTTCACCGGCTCCACGCCGGTCGGGCAGCGCGTGATGGAGATCGCCACCAAGACCGTGAAGCGGGTGCACCTCGAACTCGGGGGGAAGGCCCCCTTCGTCGTCTTCGACGACGCTGACCTCGAGGCCGCCGCGCATGGAGCGGTCGCCGGCGCCCTCATCAACACGGGCCAGGACTGCACGGCGGCCACACGAGCCTATGTTCAGCGCCCCCTCTACGACGCCTTCGTCGCAGCCACGGCCGAGCTCTTCGACCGTGTGCGGCTTGGCGATCCGATGGATCCGGCCACTGACCTCGGACCGCTGATCTCTGTGCGTCAGCAGCAGGCCGTGGCTGGGTTCGTGGAACGGGCGCGCGGCTACGGCGCCACGATTGCTGCCGGGGGAGTGATCCCGGGGGGCGATCTCGCCAACGGTGCCTACTACCGCCCGACGCTGGTCACGGATGTCACGCAGGACTCGGAGATCGCGCGCGACGAGATCTTCGGACCGGTGCTCGTGGTCCTGCCCTTCGACTCCGACGACGAGGGACTCGCGCTGGCCAATGACACGATCTACGGGCTGGCGGCATCCGCGTGGACGACCGACATCTTCCGTGGCCTGCGGGCCTCTCGTGAGATCCAGGCCGGATGTGTGTGGATCAACGACCACATCCCGATCGTGAGTGAGATGCCGCACGGTGGCTACAAGCAGTCCGGCTTCGGCAAGGACATGTCGATGTACGCCTTCGAGGAGTACACGAACGTCAAGCACGTGTCCATGGACATAACGGGCGTGGCTCGCAAGCCATGGCACCGCACCATCTTCACCGAAAACTGAAGCGAACCCGCTAGCCTGCATCACCGACCTAAGGACAGGACTGAACATGACCTCGCAGCGACCCGAAGCCATTGCCGCCCTCGCCGGAACCATGCGTTCCGCAGTATCTCGACGCAGGCTGCTGCAGGCGGCCGGGCTGGGCAGCGTCGCCATGGTGGCGGCGGCCTGTGGTGCAGGTGGTGATGCTGGAGCCGAGGATGCCGGCAGTGGCTCGGCGGCTCCCGCGTCGGCCGCAGCGGCAGAGGACCTCAGCGACAAGGACATGACGGCCAACTGGTCCAACTGGCCGCTGTACATCGACATCGACGAGGCCTCCGGTCAGCGACCGACCCTCGAGGCGTTCCAGAAGGAGACCGGCATCGCCGTCACCTACACCGAGGATGTCAACGACAACAACGAGTTCTACGCGAAGGTCCGCACACAGCTCGAGCAGGGCCAGGACATCGGCCGCGACATCGTCGTGCTGACCGACTGGATGGCCGCCCTGTGGATCCAGAACGGCTACGCGCAGAAGCTCGACAAGTCGATCATGCCGAACGCCGGGAACATCATCCCGCGGCTGGCCAGTGTCTCCTTCGACCCCAATCGCGACTACACGATGCCCTGGCAGTCCGGCATTGCCGGCCTTGGATACAACGTCGCGGCCTTCAAGGAAGCAACCGGCAAGGACAAGATGACGACCCTTGCGCAGCTCTTCGATCCCGCGCTGAAGGGCCGCGTCACGGTGCTCTCGGAGATGCGCGACACGATGGGCTGCATCATGGCGTCGCAGGGCAACGACCCGTCCAGCTTCACCGATGACCAGTTCAGCCAGGCCCTGGACGAGCTCACCAAGCAGGTCGACAGCGGCCAGATCCGTCAGGTCACGGGCAACGACTACATCGCCGCGCTCGAGTCGGGCGACGTCATCGCCGTGCTGGGCTGGTCGGGCGACATCTTCGCCCTTGGTGAGGAATACGCCTTCGAGATTCCCGACACCGGCGGCACCCTGTGGACCGACAACATGCTGATCCCGGCGCTCGCACAGCACAAGAAGAACGGCGAGTTGATCATGAACAACTACTACAACCCGGAGGTCGCTGCCGAGGTCGCGGCGTATGTCAACTACATCTGCCCGGTCGAGGGTGCGCAGGCCGCGATGGAGAAGATCGACCCGGCGCTCGCAGCCAATGAGTTCATCTTCCCAAGCGAGGCGATGATGGACCGCACCTTCGTCTTCATGGAGCTGACGCCGGAGCAGAACGACAAATACGAGCGCGCCTTCCAGAAGGCCATTGGCAACTGACGGACTCCCCGTCTCACCCGGCACGGCGAGAGAGGTATCGGTGGCGAACAACGAGGCACGTCCGGTGGAGGACCTCCACCTGCGGAACCTGACGAAGAAGTTCGGTGACGTGGCCGCGGTCGATGACCTCACGCTCACCATCCCGGCGGGGTCGTTCTTCGCCCTCCTCGGGGCGTCCGGCTGCGGCAAGACCACGACTCTGCGCATGGTTGCGGGGCTCGAGGATCCCACGGCCGGGACGATCAGAATCGGCGACAAGGACATCACGGCGCTGCGCGCGTTCGAGCGCCCCGTCAACACGGTCTTCCAGTCCTATGCACTCTTCCCGCACCTCGACATCTTCGAGAACGTCGCCTTCGGCCTTCGGCGTCGAGGGGTCAAGGATGTGAAGGCCACGGTTGAGCAGATGCTGGATCTGGTCGAGCTGGGGCCGATGGCGCGGCGCAAGCCCACGCAGCTCTCGGGCGGTCAGCAGCAGCGGGTCGCCGTGGCCAGAGCGCTCATCAACAAGCCGGATGTGCTCCTGCTCGACGAGCCGCTCGGCGCCCTCGACCTCAAGCTCCGTCGGCAGATGCAGATCGAGCTGAAGCGGATCCAGACGGAGGTCGGCACCACCTTCGTGCACGTGACGCACGATCAGGAGGAGGCCATGACGATGGCCGACACCGTCGCCGTCATGAACTCCGGCCGCATCGAGCAGTTGGGCCACCCGGCGGATATCTACGAACTGCCGCGAACGGTGTTCGTGGCCAACTTCCTGGGCCAGTCCAATCTCATCGCGGGCACGCGCGGCGGGAACTCGGGTGATGACGTGCTGGTGGAGGCCAACGGCCTGACGTTTGCCGTTCCCGCTGACCGGTGCTTCGTCGACGGGCCAAGTGTCATCGTCGGAGTCCGGCCCGAGAAGATCACGATCCTCGATGCCGTGGATGCCGACCGGATTCCCGACCATCACAACCGACTGACTGGTCGAGTCACCGATGTCTCGTACATGGGCGTCTCGACCCAGTACCTGGTTCAGTCAGCGTGGGACCAGGAGTTCATCGTGTTCGAGCAGAACGTTGTGGTGGGTGATCGCAGCGACGTCGGGGACGACGTCGTGATCCACTGGTCCCCGCGCCACACATTCGGTCTCGATGGTTCTCCTTCTCAAAAAAGATAAAAGAATCGGTGAAAGGTGCGGTCAAATATGTTAATGCATTCGAAGATACAGCAGCGATTATTGCAGCGAGAAAAGGGATTGATACGATTGTTTGCGGACATATTCATTATCCCGAAATGAGACCAATAAAAGTTGAAGATAAAACTGTAAACTACCTTAATTCAGGCGACTGGATCGAAAATCTAACATCGCTCGAGTATAATCTGGGGGAATGGCGGATCTTTAACTACCGGAAAGACTTCGTGGAGCAAACGGGGGTTGTAGCAGCTGATTATGAAGCCATGGTTGATACCGAAGTTAAAGTGTTGTTTAAAAACATGCTTTTTGAGTTCAGTAACTAAAAATAATTTTCAGAATATGAAAGTATTATATGCCATTCAGGGCACAGGCAACGGACACATCAGCCGCGCCCGCGAAATTATCCC
>CAIVQM010000253.1 GCA_903908025.1 uncultured bacterium | reverse complement strand
TCGTTGGGTTCCGGGCCGACCTTCAAGGTGGCCGGGTTCCACGTGCCGTACCGCGGGCTGACCGTGGTGTTCAGTTCATTGCTGAGGGCCACAGCGGCCTCGACGACTGCCTGTCCCTGCTGCTCGGCCGAGCCCTGCGGGGCGAGGGTGATGCCGAGCTGCTGTGCCTGCGCATTCAGCCGCACGATGGACTCGATCTGCGAGGGCGCCACACCCTGCTCGATGAAGAGCTTCTCGACGGCGGCACGGTCGCCGGCCTGCGCGTCGTAGTTGGCCAGCTGCTCGTCGAGCATGCCCTGCGTGATGACGATGGAGTTGCGCTCGGCGAGGGTGTCGAGCAAGTCGATGGTGATCATCCGGCCGAGCATGTCGCTCGTCAGGCCCGGATCGGCGGCGGTGATCGGCTGGCCCTTCGCGGTGAGGACGGCCTCGACCTCGGTGGTCAGTGCCTGCTCCGTGATCCGGGTGTCGCCCATCGTCGCTGCCGAGCCGGCCTCCTGACCGCCACAGGCGGTGAGGAGGAGCGCGGCGGTCGCCATCACGGCTGCTGCCAGGGCAATGCGCGGGCGTCGGACTGAGGTCATGGCTTCGGCTCCATCGGCGTTACGGGCAGCAGGAGGGCGGTGACGAGGTCGGCCGCCCAGGACAGCAGTTCGGTGTCGCGAACCGGCTGCCCGCCCATGAGGGCAGTCACCGGACGCGGCACAACGATCGTACGGACCGCCGGCTTCACCAGCGTGCGCGGGTAGAGGCGGGCCAGCCGCATCTGCCCGGACTCCGGCAGCTCCACGGGGTGGAACCGGATCCCAGTGCCCTGCAGCACGACCTCGGAGAGCCCGGCACGGCGGGCGAGGACCCGGAATCGGGCCACCGACAGCAGCGACTCGACCGTGGTCGGCAGGGCTCCGTAGCGGTCCAGGAGTTCGGCTGCGACCTCGTCGACGGCCTCATCGGTCGAAGCGGCGGCGAGCCGCCGGTACGCCTCGAGGCGCAGCCGCTCGTGCGGGACATACTCGGCCGGAATGTGGGCGTCGATGGGCAGCTCGACCTTCACCTCGCCCGGTGTGGTCACCACCTCGTCCTTGTACTCCGCGAGCGCCTCGCCGACCAGCCGTACGTATAGATCGAAGCCGACGTCGGCGATGTGGCCGCTCTGCTCACCGCCCAGCAGGTTGCCTGCGCCGCGGATCTCGAGATCCTTCAGGGCGATGTGCATACCGGAACCGAGGTCGGTGTGCTGCGCGATCGTGGCCAGGCGCTCGTGCGCGGTCTCGGTCAGCGGCTTGTCCGGTGCGTAGAGGAAGTACGCGTAGGCACGTTCGCGCCCTCGGCCCACGCGCCCGCGCAGTTGGTGCAGCTGCGACAGGCCGAACGTGTCGGCGCGATCGACGATGAGCGTGTTGGCGTTCGCGATGTCAATGCCAGACTCGACGATGGTCGTGCAGACGAGGACGTCGATCTGCTTGTCCCAGAAATCGACGATCACCTGCTCCAGCGCACCCTCGTTCATCTGCCCGTGCGCGACGGCGATGCGAGCTCCCGGCACGAGCTCGCCGATCCGGCGGGCGACGCGGTCGATGGACTCGACCCGGTTGTGCACGAAGAAGATCTGCCCCTCGCGCATGAGCTCGCGGTTGATCGCTGCCGTGATCTGCTTGTCGTCGTACGGTCCGACGAACGTCAGCACCGGATGCCGCTCCTCCGGTGGCGTCTGGATCACGGACATCTCGCGAATGCCCGTGACGGCCATCTCGAGCGTGCGTGGGATCGGCGTCGCCGACATGGCCAGCACATCGACGTTGGTGCGCAGGGCCTTGAGGTGCTCCTTGTGCTCGACTCCGAAGCGCTGCTCCTCGTCGATTACGACGAGGCCGAGATCCTTGAACCGCACACCGGACGTCAGGAGGCGATGGGTGCCGATGACGACATCGACGCTGCCATCAGCGATCCCGGCCACAGCGGCCTTCGCATCAGCGTCGCTGCTGAAACGAGACAGCGCCGCGACCTTGATCGGGAAGGCCGCGTAGCGCTCGGCGAATGTCGAGAGATGCTGCTGCACGAGCAGCGTCGTGGGAACGAGAACGACAACCTGCTTGCCGTCCTGCACGGCCTTGAACGCCGCCCGCACGGCGATCTCCGTCTTGCCGTAGCCGACATCGCCGCAGATCAGTCGGTCCATGGGCACCGTGCGCTCCATGTCGGCCTTGACCTCGTCGATGCACGCCTGCTGGTCGGGCGTCTCTACGTAGGGGAACGCATCCTCGAGCTCTCGCTGCCATGGCGTATCCACGCCGAACGCATAGCCCTTGCTGGCCTGCCGCGCTGCATACAGCCGGATCAGCTCGCCAGCGATCTGCTTGACCGCCTTGCGTGCGCGCCCCTTGGCCTTCTGCCAGTCGGCGCCGCCGAGCCGGTGAACGGTGGGTGCCTCGCCCCCGACATAGCGCGTGATGAGGTCGAGCTGGTCAGTCGGGACAAACAGCCGGTCGGCCGGTTGCCCGCGCTTGCTGGCCGCGTACTCGAGGACGAGGTACTCGCGCTCCGCACCGGCGACAGCACGCTGCACCATGTCGATGTACTTTCCTACGCCGTGCTGCTCGTGGACGACATAGTCCCCGGGCTTGAGGGTCAGCGGATCGATCGAGCGTCGGCGACGCGATGGCAGCCGGCGCATGTCCTTGGTCGACGACCGCTGGCCGACAATGTCGTTCTCCGTGATCACGGTCAGGCCGCACGAGTCGACGACGAATCCGTGCACCAGGCGACCACGCGTCACCGTGACAAGCCCCGGCTCCGGCACAGTCGACAGGTCCGCCATCTCGACGACCGGCACGCCGGCATCCGCGAGTTCCTCCACCATGCGGGTCACTGAGCCGTGGCCCTCGGCCAGCAGCGCGATGCGCGATCCCGCCGTGGCCCACTCCTTCATGTCGGAGATGGCACGGGTCGAGTCACCGCGATAGGACTCGAGCTCATGGCCCGGGATGCGGATGCGCTGGCCGGCTGTCCGATCATCGGGATCGTCACTTGTCTCGGCATCGGTCACCAGAGGCGTCAGCCGCCACCATGCATCGCCGCGCGCGGCGGCAATCGCCCGAACGTCGTCGAGTTCGCGGTAGCTCGCCGCAGCAAGATCGATCGGGGTGGTGTTGCCGACGGCTGCGTTGTGCCATGACGCCATCAGGAACTCCTGCGCCGTGCGCACGACATCATGCGCGCGGCGACGGATCCGCTCCG
The DNA here is from genome assembly GCA_903908025.1 of uncultured bacterium. Lineage (GTDB taxonomy): Bacteria > Actinomycetota > Actinomycetes > S36-B12 > S36-B12 > UBA10649. The sequence goes on along the minus strand of CAIVQM010000253.1, from coordinate 91 downwards.
GCTCGAGAAGCACGACATGGGCGGTCGTCGGGATGAGCTCAAGAGGCGTGGTCATCGCATCAACGAGCACCGGAGCGAGCGACTCCATACC
>CAIVQM010000252.1 GCA_903908025.1 uncultured bacterium | reverse complement strand
TCGTCGAGGGCCAGTTCTGGCGAGCGACGTACACGCCACTCGGTCCCGCCACGCTTCATCTCAGCTGGACCGAGGAAACGGTCACCGTAGAGGCGTGGGGGCCCGGATCCGACTGGATGATCGCCGGCGTCAATGAGCTGGTGAGGAACGGTCACGAGGTCTTCATCGAGGCCCACGCAGGTGTCGGCTCTTCGATCCCGGACTCCGAGTTCGTGAACGCTGGAGCCTCAATCCTGGCCACAGCTGACGACGTGTGGGCTGTTGGCGACCTGATACTCAAGGTCAAGGAGCCGATCAAGGATGAGTACCACCGCATGAAGGATGGACAGACGCTGTTCACCTACCTTCACCTCGCTGCCTCCCGAGATTGCACTGAGGCTCTCCTGAAGGCCGGCGTGACGGGCATCGCCTACGAGACTGTTGAGTTTCCGGACCGGTCCCTGCCCCTGCTCGCGCCGATGTCGGAAGTCGCAGGGCGACTCGCTCCCCAGGTAGGTGCGAACGCCCTCATGCGCGCCAATGGTGGGCGCGGAGTGCTCATGGGCGGCGTGCCCGGCGTGCCGCGAGCCAAGGTCGTCATCCTTGGTGCTGGGGTGTCGGGTCAGAACGCTATGGCTATCGCGATCGGGATGCAGGCGGACGTCAGCGTGCTCGATCTCAACGTGAGCAGGCTCCGTCAGATGGACGCTCTCTACCAAGGTCGGGTTCAGACACTAGCTTCCAATGCCTTTGAGATCGAGCGCGCCGTCGTTGACGCTGACCTCGTGATCGGGGCCGTCCTGGTTCCCGGCGCCAAGGCGCCGACCCTGGTCTCAAACGAGCTGGTGACTCGCATGAAGCCCGGATCAGTGCTCGTGGACATTGCAATCGACCAGGGTGGTTGCTTCGAGGACTCACGCCCGACAACGCATGACGACCCGACCTACATGGTCCACGATTCCGTCTTCTACTGCGTGGCCAATATGCCCGGCGCTGTTGCTAACACGTCCACGTATGCTCTCGCGACTGTCACACTCCCCTACGCAGTTTCACTGGCCAATCTCGGATGGCGCGGGGCGCTCGAGGCGAGTCTGCCGCTGGCGCTCGGCCTGAACACGCACGCGGGTTACATCACCTATGCAGCAGTTGCGGAGGCGTTCCCGGAATTGCCGGCGATGATCAGCTCCACCGCGTTGTCGGCCTAGGTCTCGTGGAGGCGGGGTCTGCATGTTGGATCCCCACCCCCACTACGCCTCGCGCAGAATCAGGATGGACAGCAGCACGGGCAGCCAGTCTTCTATGGAATCTACCGGCTGCTCCAAGAGGCTGGAGATCTTGCTCAGCCGCTGCCGCAGGGTGTTCCGGTGGATGTAGAGACGATCCGACGTCCTCTGGACGGACCCGCGCTCACGCACGAAGACCTCTAGTGTCCCCAGCAGGTCCGAGCTGTGTTGCCGGTCGTAGTCGCGCACTCGCTTGACTGCGCTGAGGGTGCCGCGCACCGCCGGCGTCAACGAGCGGCTGAGTGCCAGGACCTGCTGACCCAGACTGTTCTCGGCCGCCTCCTCCAGATGTACGCCGTCGGCGCTCAATGCCGCCCAGTTCAACGCTCGAGCTGCATCACGGAACTCAGCGGAGATCTGTGCTGCGTTACACACGGCTTTGCCCACGCCGATAGCGATGCCCGCCGTCTGGCCCTTGTCTTCGAGCGCCGCGGTCACCTCACGGGCTGCCCAGGACGTCACGGTGTCATTGGCAGTCGGTTCGCTCTGGGACATCACTATGGCGGCGACAACGCCGGGTGTTGCCGGAAGCATCCGACGCCACCTTCCGGAGAAGACGGATTCCACCGTATGTACAACACTGTCCAAAGACCGACCACTGGCGAGGCCGAGCTCGGGATCGCAGCGAATCAGCACCGGGGTGGCCCAGACCCCTGAGGTCCACCCGTACTTGGTGAGGATTGCCGCCGCCTCGTCATCCGAGGTCGCGGTCATCAGCTGGCCCAGGACCGAGTCACCAGAGGACCGAGATGAGACTCCTTGGAGCGCGAGGGCCCCGTAGCTCGCGATGGCCTCAAGCAGCGATCGATCGGCGGCACTATAGGCCGCGGAGCGGTACGCGGTAACGACGCCAACGGTGCGGCCCCCGATACGCATGGGGATGCTCACGGAGTGCAGGGAAGGCTGGGCGGCCTTGGTGAGCTGGCGGGCGGTTGACGCGGTCATAGTGGGCTGGCTTTTCGATTCGCCGGCGACTGACTCGGTCTGCCCGCGACGCATGTCGATCGCGGCCGACTCAGCCATGTTGCCTGCGAAGTCGAGGGTCTCGACAATAGCGATCTCCGACGGGACCAGAGCCGCTGCCCTTTGGATGAGCTCCGCCAAGCAGCCAGACACGTCCGTGGGTGCTGCTTCCGCTAGGCCGATCAGTGACTCAAGCGCAGATGACTGCCGTTCCCACAGATCGACGACATGTGCCCGATCGATGCCGCTGGCCAGGAGACGGGCGACCTCGTCCACGAGCTTCAGGTCGCTCTCCGAGAACGCCTCCTCCACCACGGAGTAGATCGAGAAGACTCCGACCGGATCACCGCCCGGCACGAGGATCGGCACGATCAGGCAGGAACGAAACTCCTCCTCCATCAACTCGGGGAACACGACCACGCGGGGGTCGGCCCGAAGGTTCTGTCCGATCAACACTGAGCGACGCATCAGTGCTGACCAACCTGTGAGTCCTTCACCCGGGCGCAAGCTGATCCGGCCGACGAAGGCCCTCTGGTGCCCCTCCGTCGCTACCGTGAGGACGAACTGCCCGATCTCTTCGTTCCAGAGGTAGACGAAGGCCCCGCTCGCATCAATCGCGCGGACCACCGACTCGACGCTGCGTTGGAGCAGCGACAGGGCATCTCGCGACTGGCTCAGCGCCTCGATGACGTCCGTGAGGAGCGCGACTCTCTTCTCAGATTCACGCAGGCTCTCGTAGAGCAGTCTCATGTCAGCAGGATCCAGGGGGGTATCCCCAAGGTGACCAAGCGCGCCTTTCACGGGGACGCCCATAACCTGTTCACTTCGCACATGACGAGGCTAGACGTCGCCGAGGCGCCAGTGGGCGAGTTTGCCACCTTGAACCTGCAACTGTGCAACCAGACGCTGTGCATTCACGCCGATGTAGCCGACGGGCACACCATCTCGAGCGACTCGATAGAGCTTTCCGGTGGCCCCGGGGACTTCGCGTGCCACCTTGATCTCGGAGCCCGGGCCCACCTCCCCCAGCACTTGGATCATCCGTCCGAACTGGCGAGTCCAGAAGTAGGGCACAGGGGCTTGTAGTGAGGGCTTTCCTAGCAGGTGGCGAGCGATGGCCTCGCCCTGCACACGAGCTGACGACCACGCCTCGGACCGGGCGATCGAACCGTCCGGCTGGCGGAAACCAACAATGTCCCCCACTGCGAAGACTGAGTCGATCGGCAGACCCTCGGGGTCCAGGATTCGGCCATGCTCGTCCGCGAGGATAGGTGACGTCACCGGTCCGGTCGTGCCGTGCAGTTCCAGCGGGTTGGCCTCGATGCCCACGGCGCTGACCATTCCGTCGTAGGCCTCCAGAGGACCATCACCGATGCGCGCGAGGACACCTGTTGGAGAATCGGTGTCGTGTGACTCGGTCACACGGCAGCCAAGGAGTAGCTCCACCCCCGATTCCTCTGCCCATGCGTTCACGTCGTCGGACAGGTGCCCACCAAGCAGCCGCATCATGGGTGCGGGCGCGGGATCCACGACCGTGACGCGAACTCCGGCAGACGCGAGCGTCGATGCAATCTCAAGACCGAGCGGCCCCGCACCCTCGATGAGGAACCGATTTGCACCGCTGGCCACCTGATCTCTGAGCACTCGCGCATCAGCGGCAGTCCGGATCGTCCGGATGCGATCCGAGCGCTGCGGAAGGATTCGAGCTCTCGCCCCGACGGCGATGACGATGGTCGATGCCGTCAGAACCTCGCCCGACCGCGTGACGATGGCGCGTCTGGCCAGGTCGATACTGTCGACCGCGTCGTAGCGCCACTCGACATCGCGGGGAGCCCAGACAGGCCACGCCGAGAGCAGGTCCTCGCTAGCGAGGAAACTCTTGGTGAGCGGTGGGCGATCGTAGGGAGCCTCCGGCTCCGCTTCGAAAATCGTCACGTCGCCTGCCCTGCCCGCCTGAGCGAGCTGTCCGGCGACCGTGCAACCCGCAAGGCCACCCCCGACGATCAAAACGTCGGAGCCGCCAGACACCCTCAGTCCTCGCGGACGATAATGGCAAGTTCCGGGCAGTTCACCACCGCGTGCTTAACTGCTTCGATTTGCTCCGGCGGAATTTCCCCGTCGGCCCGGACCGTGGCGAAACCGTAGTCGTCAACTTCGAACACGTCGGGCGCGAAGATCATGCATCGGTTGTGGCCTTGGCATTTACTGGAATCCACTTCAACGCGCATGATCAGGCCTCTCGCTTGAATCGAACGGTCAGAGGGCCGACTCCGTGCCAGGGCTCATCCAGGTTCACGGCTTCGAATGGCGGAAGGCGATCCAGGAGTTCACGCACCGCGACGATCACCTCGCGTCGGCCGAGGTTGGAGCCTAGGCATCGATGGATGCCGACGCCGAACGCGAAGTGCCGGTTCTGCTCTCGATCGATGACGATCTCGTCGGGGTTTGCGTACGCCTCTTCGTCGCGGTTGCCCGACCCGAAGGCCAGAACTACTCGGTCGCCTTGTTTGATGGGGCATCCGCCCACCTCGACGTCCTTCGTTGCCGTACGTGCCATGGCTTGCACGGGTGAAAGGGTCCGGAGGAACTCCTCCACCGCGGAGGAGATTAGTTCCGGATCCCTGCGAAGGCGCTCCTGGTCCTCGGGGTTGCGGGCCAGGTACCACAGGCTCGAGCGAATGGCCCAGGCCGTGGTGTCGAGGCCGGCGACGAAGAGCAGGTAGGCGTAGTTGAGGATCTCCTCGTCAGTGATCGGCCTTCCGTCGATCACCGCGGTGATGAGGCGCCCGGTGATGTCGTCTTTGGGCGGCTCCTGGCGACGCTTCTCGACAAGGGCCCAGAGGTACTCGCGCACCTCGTTGCCGGCCTTCTCCGACTCTGCCGGATTGACGTCGCGGCCGTAGATTATGCGATCGACCCATTCGTCGAACAGATACCAGTCCTCCTGCGGGTACCCGACCAATGTGCAGAAGATGATCGATGGAAGGGGGCGGGCATATCCGAGGCCGATATCCGCAATGTCACTCTTGCCGACTTCATCGGCGAGATCCCGGGCGGTCTGCTCCACAAAGGGCGTGAGATCGTCAACAGCTCGCGGGGTGAACAGTGGTAGCAGCAGCTTGCGGTAGGCGCTGTGCACTGGCGGGTCGATGTCGATCGGGATCATGGGCTCGTCGGTACCGAATGCGGGTAGGAGCATGCTGGGCGCAACGGAGAAGGTCGCCCAGTCCTGCTCGGCGTTGAAGATGTCCTCGTTCTTGGCCAGAAACCAGAAGCCGCCATAGTGATCGCTCCAGCCCACGGGGCAGTTCTCGCGCAGTTCCTTGTAGGTGTCGAAGATGGTATCGAGGGCAGCCCCGTGGAAGTCGAAGTCCCTTACCGGTCGCTCGTTCATGCCAGTCTCCCGTGTGTGATGCGTGGATTGTCGGAATTGCTGTGGCTGACTACCGGCGTCAGATCATCTCCATGTACCGGGCCATCTCCCAGTCCGTGACTGCTTGGCCAAACTGGCGAATCTCCCAGTCGCGCGTCAGGGCGAAGTGGTCCACGAAGTCACTTCCGAGAAGGTCCCGTGCCGCGGCGCTGCCACGCAGCGCGGCCGTGGCCGCCTCGAGGGAACCCGGGAGGAGCCTCAATTTCGCCTCCGGGTTCTCGTAAGCGTTGCCCGTCATCGCGGCCGGCGGAGTCATCGCGTTCTCGATGCCATACAGACCTGATGCCAGATTCGCGGCGATCACCAGGTAGGGGTTGGCGTCCGCGCCGGGGACACGGTTCTCGACCCGCGCCGCCTGGCCCGTCGAGGGGATCGATCGGATCGCGACGGTTCGGTTGTCGCGCCCCCAGGTTGCGCTAGGACTGGACCAGGAACCCGCCTTGGTGCGCTTGTACGAGTTGACCGTCGGGCAGTAGAACGCCGTCATGGCTGAAGCCAGATCGAGTAGGCCAGCGACATACTGCTCGCCGACCGGAGACAGGCGGTCGCCGTCGGCAGCGTTGGCAAAGGCCGGTGAACCATCGAGAGTGGAAAGGCTCTGGTGGACGTGCCCTGAGGAGCCCGCCCACGCCGGATTGACCTTGGCCATGAAGGTCGCGGTGTAGCCGTGCTTCGCTGCAATCTCCTTGACGGCGCTTTTTAGGATCACCGCCTGATCAGCAGCTGCGAGAGCATCTGAGTAGTGGATGTTGACCTCGAACTGCCCGGGGCCGTGCTCACTGTTGCTTGCCTCGATGTCGATGCCACAGTCGTGCAGTGTCTGGCGGATCTCGCCGATGAGAAACTCGGTTCCGGTCCCCCGGTACAGGCTGTACGTGCGCGAGCCATGCGTAATGGGCTCCGGGTCACGCCACTTGCGGTCCGCCAGTTCCTTCGGCGATCCCTCGAAGACGTAGAACTCAAACTCGTAGGCAGCCTTCGGCTCGAAACCCAGCGAATCCGCGCGCCGGACCACCCGTTTCAGCACCTCGCGCGGCGATAAGGGCACAGGAGTGCCATCGAGCTCGGTGATATCGCACGTCACCATGGCGGCGCCGGGCTCCCATGGGACCACGCGCATCGTCGAAAGGTCGGGCAGCAACGTCACATCCGGGTAGCCGGTGTGCCACCCCGTGTACGTGAGGTTGTCCAGAAGCTCATCCGCGAGATCCCAGCCGAACAGGATGTTCGCGATGTTGCTGCCCTTGTACGCGACGCTGCTCGCAAAGTACTCGACTGGGATGCGCTTGCCGCGGAGCAGCCCGTCGACGTCGGGGGCCTGAATCCGGAAAGTCGAGATCCTGTTAGCGGCGACAAACTCTTGCACAGCCGCCTTGGCGTCTTCGGTGCTGCCCGACATTGGACTCCGCTTCTAGGAGTGGGAGAGGTGTGGTCTCCATGGCTTGGGCACAGCCAAGTGCGTGGGGGGAGCGCGGTCAGTAGGCGTGACGACGCTTCTTACCCCCTTGACTGTGCGAACCGCACATTGCTGACCTTCTCGGACTCATCCACGGTAGGCGACGTCACCCTGCACGAGGCAGTGCGCACAGTCCCCGCGCGCGGGCTTTCCCCTTCGCTCACCGAGGAAGCACATGACTCAAATCATCAACCCCGCCACGCTCAACGTCATCGCTGAGCCTCGCGAAACCCCAATTGAAGCGATCGAGGCGATCGTCGCGCGCGCGCAACGCGCCCAGCGGACTTGGGTACGACTGCCGCAGTCGCACCGTATTGATGCGCTGCGCCGCGTGGCTGTCGCGGTCAGGTCAAACCTCGAGGATCTGGCCCTCCTCGAAACCGCGAACGTCGGCAAGCCGATCGGCGACAGCCGCGGCGAGGTCGGCATGGTTGCTGACACGTTCGACTACTACGCGGGCGCCGTTGACAAGTACTACGGAAACACCATCCCAGTGGATGGCGGCCTAGATTTCACGGTCCGTGAGCCCATCGGCGTAGTAGCGGTCATCGCCCCGTGGAACTTCCCACTGGCGATCGCGTCATGGAACATCGCACCTGCTTTGGCTTGCGGCAATGCTGTGATCGTCAAGCCGGCCGAGATGACTCCGCTGTCGATTTTGAAGTTCGAGGAGATCATCCGCGAGGTAGACCTACCTGACGGCCTCTTCCAGGTCGTCACCGGCCGCGGCTCGGTGGTCGGGCAGGCTCTCACCGAACATCCTGGTGTGGGCAAGATCAGCTTTACCGGCTCCACGGAGACCGGCCAGACCGTCATGCGCACGGCAGCCGGGACAATGAAGAGGCTGACGCTGGAGTTGGGAGGCAAGTCCGCCTCCGTCGTGTTCGCCGATGCAGACCTCGCGCTGGCTGCTCAGGCAAGCACAGGAGCAGTCTTCGGCAACTCCGGACAGGACTGCTGCGCCCGCAGCCGAGTTCTGGTGGAGCGTTCGGCCTACGACGACTTCGTCGCACTGTTCTCCGAGGCCACGGGGCGGTTGGTCGTGGGCGACCCGATGAATGAAGGCACTTCGATGGGACCGCTGGTGTCGGCAGCCCACCTTGCGAAGGTCGGCTCGTTCCTTGACGGTAGCCTCAACATTCTGTCGCCCGCAGCGAACCAGGAGGCGCCGGGGCACTGGATGGCACCCCACATTGTGCTCGATCCACCTCGAGACCACCGCGTCGTTCGCGAGGAGATCTTCGGCCCCATCGTGGCGATCTTGCCCTTCGACACCGAAGAAGACGCCATCGCGTTGGCAAATGACACGATCTTCGGGCTTTCGGGATCCGTGTGGACGCGCGACATCGGTCGCTCTCTGCGCGTCGCCCGGGGCATGGAGACCGGATCGATCTCCGTCAACTCCAGCACGTCCGTGCGTATCCAGGCTCCCTTCGGCGGCTTCAAGCAGTCGGGCATGGGACGCGAACTCGGGATGGCGGCCATGGATGGCTACACCGAGACCAAGAACATATTCATATCGACGGCGATCTAAGCCCCTCCCCGCGTTGCACCCGGCATTTGGCAGCCCCAGGCCGTCGTGTACGCGAATGTGTGAAAGGGACACCGACATGACCTCCATGCATGGCGTCGAGACGGCGGACCCCTCGCGGACCCCGACCGTGGTGCAGGTATCGCCTTGACGAGCCATCCCCTTCGACAGCCCGCTCGCCCGCAACTCGACCTCGTTGCCGGCGAGTGGCTCGAACCCGCCGAAGCCCTCGGTGGCGCGATCGACGATCCGAACACGGGCGAGCCCCTGCAGGATCAACGAGCCACCCGGGAGGACACGGTCGAGTTGGCCCTTCGGGCTGCGAGAGGCCTTCACACGACACGTTCGTGGGCGGATTCCCCCTTGGAAGCTCGAATAGCGTTGCTGGATGACATCGCTATCGGCCTTGCCGCGCGGGTTGACGAGTTGGCCTACGAGGACGCGATGGCTACCGGAAACGGGATTCGCACCACTCGTCAGATGGCCTCCTACATCGGCCCGCGAGTGAGCAGCGCTCGTCGCCAATTGGTTGAGGTCGGTGTTGCCGAGGACCTCAACCAAGGTGGCCGGCCAGTGCGACTGCTGCATCGGCCGCTGGGGCCGGCCGCAATTCTCGCGCCGTGGAACGCGCCGACGTTCGTCGCCGTGGCCAAGGTCGCGAGTGCCGTGGCGGCGGGCTGCCCGGTCATCCTCAAACCGTCCGAATGGGCACCTGCGGGCTGCCAGATCGTGGCTGAGGTGGTTCACGAATCCCTTCTGCGCACCGGCTTGCCGACGGACGTGTTCCAGATGGTGCATGGCGCCGCTGTGGTCGGGTCGCAGTTGGCATCCGACCCGCGGATCCGAGCAATCTCGTTCACCGGCGGTGCCTCGGGTGGTCATGCCGTAGCGATTGCTGCAGCACCTCACCTGACGGCGCTGCAGCTGGAGCTCGGCGGCCACAACCCGGCCATCGTTCTTCCGGACGCGGACATCGAGGCGACGGCAGCGGCGCTAATCGAAGGCATGACCAAGCTCAACGGCCAATGGTGTGAGGCCCCTGGCAAAATACTGGTGCCCGCCAATATCCATGATGACCTGGTTGATGCCTTGATGGTGACGATGAGCTCCCTAGCCATCGGCCACTGTCTCGACGACCGCACGGACGTTGGGCCGATGGCCTACCGCCTGCACCGCGACCGGCTCCAGGGGGCGATCAACGAGCTCGTCACTGCTGGCGGGTCGGCGCGCACCAGTTCGACCCTGCCCGATCTCGGCGGGTGGTTCCTCGCCCCAACCCTCGTCACGGGCCTGCCCGTCGATCGCTCCCTGCGCGAGCTCTTCGGCCCAGTTGTCACGATCCATGCAGTCGGCTCTGTCGAAGAGGCGATCCGCGCCGCCAACGGTCCAGAGACGGGCCTGGCGGGCTTCGTGTTCGGCAGCGAGCCCGGCGAAGCCATGCGCGTTGCAGCTCTTATCGCTGCTGGGGAAGTCCGAATCAACGGGTGCAAACTGGCCGACCTCGCCGACGCGTCCGAGCAGAGCTTCTGGAACAGCGCCGGCATCGGAGGCCACGGTCCGACCGAGATGGTGCGCTTCTTCCAAGGACGCCAGATCATCGGCGTGGACGACCCGGCGCTCCCGATCTGAGTCGTCGCGCACGTGCAGGTGCGTACGGGCCGGCTACGACCAGCCCACCTCTGCTTGGCCAGGGCGGTCGGCGAGCACGGCCACAATCTCGTCCCGCGCTCGCTCCAAGTGCTCGGTCATTGTCTTCTCCGCCGCGATGGCATCGCCTAGCGCGATCGCGTCGACGATGCGCTGGTGATCGGAAATCGAAGGTGCCTTTCGGACCTCGTACGGCCGTGCATCAACGACAGTGAAGGCCGCTGTCCGCGCCTCCACGACAGCTCGGAGGATAAGTGGATTGCCAGCAATCGCGGCAATGGCTAGGTGGAACGCCGAGTCGGCCCGGCGGAAGTCGCCGACGTTCTGACTCACTCGCAGAGCCTCGACGTGCTCCTTGAGATGCTGTACGTCAGCAGATGTGCGGCGTTGCGCCGCCAGACGTGCTGCCGCGCCCTCCACCGTGTGTCTGAACTCGAAGACCTGCTCGAGGTTTGCGCCCGAGCGGTCGCTGGCGATCAGCGGGCGTCCGTCCGATCCGACATCGTTGGTCACTACCCAGCCGCTGGAGCCGCCACGCGTGCTGATGACTCCAGCACCCTGAAGGACCCGTAGGCCCTCACGGACCGTCACCCGGGAAACGCCGAGCCGATCGGCCAGTGCCCTCTCGGAAGGTAGGCGATCGCCGGGGAGGAGCACGCCGAGTGCCACGGACGCACTCAATCGGTCGACCACGGCCTGGTATGCCGGTGAGACATCAAGCGGCGCCAGAAGGATGTCTTGGTCCATATCCCTTGCGACCCTAGCACCATGGTCCTATGGTCTGGTGGTATGTATTCCAGACCAACGGAACGGCCGATTATCGGCATTCCCGCCGTGTTCACCACTGCCGCCTGGGGCTTCTGGAAGGAGGGCGCCCACCTGATCGCGGATACCTACATATCTGCCCTCTGGGAAGCAGGAGCGTTTCCCCTGATCATCCCGCCCAACGGAACGGACAATCCTGCAACCTTCGCTCGCATCCTGGATGTGGTGGACGGCCTTCTCTTCGTCGGGGGTGCCGACATCGATCCGGGTCTGTACGGTCAGGAGGCTAGGCCCGAGATGGAGGAGACGTCCCCAGTGCGGGACAGCTTCGAAACGCCCCTCATCCTGGCCGCCCTCGAACGAGATGTCCCTGTGCTGGGCATCTGTCGTGGAATCCAACTCATGAACATCGCGACGGGCGGCACGCTGCATCAGGACTTGATGGCCGCCGGGCTCGCAAACCACCGACAGGCACCGGGGTTCCTCGACCAAGGGTGCTTCCACGACATAACCGTTGAGCAAGGCAGCCTGCTCGCCTCAATCACCGGAGCAGCAGAGATCGCAGTTAATTCCCACCACCACCAAGGAATCGACCGCATCGGCGAGGGGGCTGTAGTCACCGCCAGGGCTGTGGCGGACGGCTGCGTCGAGGCCCTCGAGTGGCCTAACCGGCGCTTCGCCCTCGGCCTCCAGTGGCATCCCGAGAAGCCACGCAGCGAGGCGTTCTTCACTGCCCTGGTGCGAGCTGCAGCATCCGACTCCTGACCCACCCTGATCCCCATCCCGACATGAAGCGGAGTGCCATGAACCAGTCGATCGCCCCTTTTGCCAATCACCTGCCTGTCAAGATCCGGTTCGGCGAGGGAGTCGCATCCAGCCTGCCCGCTGTTCTGAAGGAGTCAGGCGGCCAGCGAGCCTTCGTCATGCTCGACGACGGCATCGAGCAGTTCAATCCCGCTGTAGCGGAACTCGTTCAACAGCTCAAGGATGACCCTGATCTCAAACTCCGCTTCTTCCACAAACCCGCCGGCGAGCCGAGCATCGAGATGGTCGACGCAGCCATCGCGGCTCTCCAAGCATCCGAGGCACAGTCAGTGGTCGCGATCGGCGGCGGATCCGTTATAGACACCGCCAAGGCTGCCCGCCTGTGCGTCGAGTTGAATTTCACCTTCCGTGACTTCCTTGAATC
>CAIVQM010000251.1 GCA_903908025.1 uncultured bacterium | reverse complement strand
CTCGCCGGTCGGGCAGCTCGCCTGGATCGTGGAGAAGTTCAAGGACTGGACGGGCGCGCCCGACCGCCCGGAGGACGCCGTGGATCGCGACCTGATGCTCACGAACGTCATGCTCTACTGGCTGACCGGGACATCGAACTCCTCATCCCGGATCTACTACGAGCTTGCGCACTGGGCACCCGACGACCGACCCGACCCGAGTTTGAACTGGAGCCCCCCGGAGCCATCGACCATGCCGACGGCGGTGGCGGTGTTCCCCGACGAGGTGTTCCGCTCGATACGCCGGTTCTGCGAACGATCGCACAACATCGTCCAGTGGAATGAGTACGACGCCGGCGGGCACTTCTCGGGGATGGAGGTCCCCGACTACCTCATCGCCGACCTTCGCCAGTTCGGCCGCCTCTTCCGGTAGCCGAGATCGCCCTATCTCGATCGCAGTGCGTTGGACCTCATGGCCCATACGGTCGGCAGACGCGATCGCCCACTTGACTATTGCATGTTATGAGTATATTTATCTTCTATGAATAAGCCCGCGAGCTCACGCGCCGAGGCCGTCGACATCGTGGCCAAGACCCTGACACTGCGCGCATCGCGACTTCTGCGCCTTCTGGCAAGTTTCGGCACGCGCGAACTGACGCGGACGGAGAGCGGGCTGCTGGCCACACTCCTCGACGGCCCTCGGCGCATCACCGAACTCGCCACCAGCGAGGCCCTGGCTCAACCGACGGTGACGAAGCTGGTCGACCGACTTGAGGGGCTGGGCTTCGTCACCCGTGAAAGGTCCGAGGCCGACGGCCGCGTGGTGATGGTGACCATCACAGCCGACGGCCGCGCTGAGATTGCGGTAGTACGCGAGCAAGTCCGCTCACTGATGCGCGAGACGGTTGCCAGCCTGACGGACGACGAGCTAGCCGTGCTCATCCGGGCCAGTGACACCCTTGAGAAGATGATCGACACTCTCCAGAGCCGCCGGGCGAGGTCATGACCCGGCGCGAGAAGGCGCTGGGTCCGGTCCTCGTCCTCGTCACCGCAAGCCTCGCGCTCATCAGTTCCGTCGGATTTCCTCTCCTGTACACGATCTCCGAGGAGATGCATGTCACGCTGAGCGCGGCGCAATGGACCCTCACCGTGACCATCCTGGTGGGCGCTGTGACCGCCCCCATCCTGGGACGCCTGGGGGACGGCCGACAGCGACGGCCGGCGATGATCATCGGCATGCTCGTTGTGACATTGGGTGGGGTTGTCGCGGCCCTCGCACCTAGTCTCGCAATCATTATCGTCGGTCGCGCCATGCAGGGCGTGGGCCTCGGCATCATGCCCCTCGCCATGGCCGCTGCCCGCGACCACATGCCTCGCGAGCGCGCACACAGCACCATCGCCCTGCTGTCCGTCTCCATGGTCGCTGGCACCGCTGTCGGTTACCCGATCAGCGGGCTCATGGAGCACGTCTTCGGACTGGCAGGGGCCTACTGGCTCAGCGCGATCACCAGTGTCCTCGCCTTGATCTGCGTCGTGCTCGTCGTGCCGCCGAGCACCACGAAGGCCAACGTGACCCTCGACGTTCCCGGTGCTCTCCTTCTCGGAGCAGGGTTGGTGTCACTCCTGCTGGGCATCGGTCAGGCCAAAGCGTGGGGCTGGAACTCGCCCGCCATCCTCGCCCTGCTGACGGGCGCGGCGCTCCTGCTGACGGCATGGGTGTTCATGGAACTGCGTGCCTCCGAACCCGTCGTGAACCTGAGGCTTCTCCGTCACCCAGCGGTCATGACGGCCAACGTCTGCGCCATGATCCTCGGCGTCACCATGTACATGTTCTTCACGGCCGTGCTGGACTTTGTCCAAACGCCAGTGGCGGCGGGGTACGGGTTTGCGGCCACGGTCACGCTGGCGGGCCTGTGTGTAGTCCCGCTGAGCGTCACCAGTGTCACCGTAAGTCGGATGCTGCCGTGGTTGACGGCCCACTGGGGCGCACGGAACCTTCTGCCCCTCGGCTCGCTGACGATCGCTGCGGCCGGGGTATTCTTCGCCGTCGCACACGACACGGTGTGGCAGACCCTGACCATGATGGCGATCACCGGGGTCGGTCTCGGTCTTACCGCGGCAGTCATGCCGGGCCTGATTGTTCGCTCGGTTCCCGATCACGAGACCGGCAGCGCACTGGGCTTCTATCAGGTCGTTCGCTTCATCGGGATGGCATTGGGCAGCGCTATCGCCGGACTCATCATCGCCGGCCATACGGCCACGGGCGCATTGTGGCCTGAGGAGAGCGGATACATCCTGGTCCTCCTCGCGGGCGCCGGGCTGTGCGTGATCGCCGCCGTCTTCGCCTGGGCCCTGCCGGGCACACCTGTCGATCAGGATGTCGTCGACGACGACTTCGCCATCGAGAATGCCGAACTCGGTCCCGTGGGCCTCGTGGGACTCCAGGACAAGGCTCCCTGACCAGTCAGCGCAACCCACGGAACGTCGTTCGCACGTCTCCGATGAAGGCCTCGGGGTTCTCGAAGTGCCCGAAGTGGCCTCCGCGCATGTGGGCGTTGACGTTCGTCGCGTTGAAGAACCCACGAGTTGGGCCGGACTCGAACGCGGCGACGCGTTCCTCGATCGTGTGGACGCCAGGCGGGTACACGTCCCCGAGCAGGAGAGTGAAGCCGGCCGGAGGTTCCACCGTCGGCTGCCGGTCGTGGACGGGTGTCCACGGGTAGCGGACCATGTTGCGGTACATCCGGATGGACGAGCCGATGGACTGCGTCACCCAGAAGATGGTGGCCTGGGTGAGGATGAAGTCCGGGGAGAAGACCGCCTCGAAGTCGCCATTCTTGTCGCTCCACTTCTTCCAACGCTGCAGCAGCCAAGCGAGCATCCCGGCCGGAGAGTCGTTCAGGCCGTGGGTGAGCGTCTGTGCATCGAGCATGTGAACGGCGACGTGGGAGGCGTACGTCGAGTGCAGCTTGAGGATCTCCTCGCGCAGTTGCGGCGATGCGGCGTCGAACGACTGGTACCTGGCGCCAGCGGTCAGGTCCCAGAAGCGATCGTGCTGGAAGACTCCGGGCGTGAGGTCGTGGCCATAGTGCAGGGCGATGATGCGCGACCCGTACTTGTGGCCGAGCGCACTGTTGACGAGGGCTCCGTAGTCGGAGCCGAGGGAGCCGTATTTCTCGTACCCGAGCACGTCGGTCATCAGGGTGTTGATGATGTCGGCGATCTTCCAGTAGTTCAGGTCTCCGCGACCGACAGGCGTCGACCAGCCGAAGCCGGGCAGCGTTGGCACGATGACATCGAAGGCGTCCGACGGGTCGCCGCCGTGCGAGGCGGGGTCGGCAAGCGGGTCGATGAGTCCGTAGCTGAACTCGCCCGGCCACGGCCAGCCGTGCAGGATGAGGAGTGGAACAGGGTTGGGGCCCTTGCCCGCCTTGCGGGCGAAGTGCACCGGCGTGCCGTCGATCTCGACCTTGTACTGCTCGTATCCGTTGAGCCGCATCTCGGCAGCGCGCCAGTCGAAGCCGTCAGCCCAGTACTCGACCAGTGGCCTGAGGTAAGCGGTGCTCAGACCGTAGTACTCGGTCTCGTTGTCGAGGTCCGCATCGAAGCGGGTCGACCTCAGCCGTGCCCGGAGGTCGTCGAGGACGCCTTGGGGCACGTCGACGGTGAACGGCATCATCGTCTGAGACGCATTGCTCATTGTCGTACCGACTCCCTCGTCGTTGTGTCAGACAGCACGGGGCTGGCGGCACTCGTCGTAGACCGGATCGGTGCCATCCCGAGCGCTGAGCACTCCGCCGACCGGCACGTCTCCGTTCGTACCGGGAATGACGCCCTGCCAGTCGACGACGACGCGCCGGTAGTGCAGCAGCCACTGTCCATCGACGCGCTTGAAGTAGTCGACATACCGGCCCACAGCCTGATACAGGTTTCCGCTCGCTCTCGCCGTATTGAACGGTTGATCGGGGTGTTCGTCTGTCAAAGCCATGCTGAACGTGAAGGCAGTCTCGCCAAATGCTTCGTCGCTCCTCACATCGAACAGCATCTGTCCCAGGATGTGGATCATGCTCGTCGACGCCCTGGAGATTGGTGACCCTCCGCACATGTAGTCCGCGAACTCTGCCCCAGTGCCCCTGAAGCTCCCGTGGTGATCCTGCGAGTCCACTGTGTAGCACGAGGCGATCAGGTCGCGGTCCAAGCGATCTACGCCACGAGACTGGCGCCCGATGAGCCTCGCGAGAGCTCGCTCGTCGAGCAGGGCGGCGATCTCGGCCTCGACCGAAGTCGAACTCATAGGGCCTCCAAGGCAGGAGTGTGGCTGCTAATGAGCATTAGGGTAGCTGCCGCGCAAGATGCTCGCGCAACCTCGCGCAGTTCCGAAGGCTAATTGACGCGAGTCCTCCAGAGCACACGCCTGCAACGAGCCTCATCAACCGGCGTCTGCGCGTTGTGCGCGCTGTCGGCGCTCTCCCAGCACTCCCTGTGCCAATGCCGCCCCCACGAGGACGACGCACGCGCCGACCGGCTCGTACCACGACATCGTCTCGCCGAGGAAAGCGATTCCTGCGGCGGTGGCGACGACCGGAGTCAGGTAGACAGCCGTGCTGACTGTGGTCGAATCGGTCCGCTTGACGAGGTAGACAACCAGGACCGTGATGAGCCCGCCGTTGAGGACGCCCATGGCAAGCATGCCGAAGACGGCGGACGTGACGAGCGGTCCGTGAGTCCCGCCGAAGATGAGGACGAGCGGCAGTGTCTCGATGGTCGCAAGGACGAGGATGGCCGCCGACAAGGCGATCGGGGACACGCTTGCCGCGGTCGGGCCGCCGGTCAGATAGCGGTGGGCGTACGGCAGGGAGAACGCGTACAGGATCGCGCCACCGAGTTGAGCTCCTATGCCGATCGCGGTTCCTGAGCCGACTCCGTTCCATACGCCGATCACGATGAGGATGCCTAGGAAGCCTAGGAAGATCCCCGCAACGCGCGAAGCCGATGGACGCTGCTCGGGGAAGAACAGCAGATTAACGAGAAGCACCCAGATCGCGACGGTGCTGCCGGCGATTGCGGCCAGTGACGTCGTCGTGTGCGAGACAGCGACGCCAAGGAGGAACGCGGGACCGACGGCGATGAGCAAGGCATAGATGGCCAATCGGGGCCATAGTGCGCGTGGCGGTAGCCGCGTGCGCGACACCAAGCACACCATTACCAACGTGCTCGCGCCGAGAGCGCTTCGTCCGAAGGCGACGCCGATTGGAGTGAACGAAGACAAGCTCCGGGAGGCGAACAGGAAACTCAGGCCCCAGACCAAGACGATTGCCAAGTACGCAGGCATCCAAGATTTGATCGGGGCGGAAGGCATGTACCTCCTCCTATCACTCGGAGTCGGCGGACAAGCCCCACGACCCGCACGCCCTGCGATGGAGCTAGGCAACAGTGCCCTCACGAATGATGTCCGGGAATCCAGAGTCCGTGGCCGCGTGTCGCGGAATCGCGATGGCGACAGCTGTGGCCCCAAATGACGCAACCGCCGCCACAAGGAAGGTGATCACCAGTGCGGTCTCGGATGGCAAAGCGATCCCGTTGACTATCGTCGTCACTCCGGCCAATAGGGCGGCCACCGCGGCGCTGCCCAGCGCCAGACCCGACATGCGCGCCAGCGTGTTGATTCCGTTTGCTGCCGCCGTTTCGGTCAACGGTACGTGGCGCATGATGATGACCGGGAGGGCCGCGAACGACAAGGTCATCCCCGTGGACACGATGCACGCGCCGAGCACCACCTGCCATGCAGAAGCCATCATCTCGAGCCTGGCCAGGAATCCCACGCCCATAACCAAGCCACCGACTATGAGGGTCGTCCGTGCCCCAAACTTGCGAGTGATCGCTGCCGCGAGCGGCACGACGACGACGAAGATCATTCCGATTGGTATGAACACGACGCCTGCCTGCAGAACAGTCAAGCCGAAGCCGTACCCAGTCGCCGTTGGAATCTGAAGCTGCTGCATGGTCGCCAGCATGTTGATGAACATTGCGATTCCAGACAGCAGTGCAGCGATGTTCGTCAAGAGCACGGGCCGGCGAGCGGAGATGCGCAGGTCAACGAGCGGTTCTCGTAAGCGCAGCTCCCACGGCACCCAAGCCGCGAAGATCAATACAGTTGCCCCGAACGCACCCAGCGTGCTGGCACTGAACCAACCCCAGTGGTTGCCCTGGGTGACGCCCAGAAGCAGTGCGACGAGAGCAACAGACAGCAGCACGGCTCCGACTAGGTCGAATTCCCCGCCGGACTTCTCGGGTGATTCCGGCATCACCAGGCGCACGGCTACCACGCCGATCAACGCCATTCCGCCCGCAAGCCAGAAGGCGGCATGCCAACCCCACGCGTTGAATACGACACCTGTGAGGGGAATCCCCACCGCGCCTCCGACTCCGAGCGATGCGCTGATCAACGCGACAGAGAACGCCAGCCGTTCCGGCGGGAGTTCGTCGCGCGCAACGCTCATCGCGACCGGAATGGCCGCCAAGGCACAACCTTGGAGTGCTCGCGCCGTAATGAGCGCCGGGAGGCCGGATGCAAAGACACCCAGTAGGGACCCAGCGAGCAGCAGCAGCATGCAGATCATGAGCATGCGTCGCTTCCCGAACATGTCCGCTAGACGAGTGATCGTCGGCATCGCGACTGCACCGGCAACAAGTGTGGCGGTCACCAGCCATGAAGCGTCGTCCGCGCTGACCCCTAGCGTGTGTGGCAACTCGGGAATGAGGGGGATCAGCATCGTCTGCATGATCGACACTGAGAGGGCCGACGACGCCAGGACAGCCAGGACCAGGTTGGGTTTCGCGCGGCGGACGCCGGGCTGGGAGATCGACGCCGTGATCACTCTCTCAGCCTGTCACAGTCTGAAACCCTCGATCTCAAGCACCGTCACGGCAGTCATGAAACCTGCGCGGCAGCGGGCCTTTGGAAGAGTTCGATCGGGAATCCGTCCGGGTCAACCAAGTAGCAGACCCTCATGCCCGCAAGAGGACCCCCGGTCAACTCGAGGATGTCGCCTCTCAGCGAACCGCCACTCTCAATCCCCGCTTTCACGGTCGCCTCAATGTCCTCTACGTAGACCGCGAGGTGCCCGGATCCAGGGTCGCAGGGTCGCGCCGCGGCAGAGTGTCGCTCCAGCCCTACGTACTCAAGCAACTCCACAGAACCCCCACCCGGAAGCTCAAGGAATACCACCCTCACTTCCGTGAAAGGCAGGCCGACAAGCGCCCGGTGCTCCGGGCTGGCGAGGGTACGGGTGAACTGGATCTCCAAGCCGAGCGCGTCCCGGTAGAAGGGCAGCGCTTGCTCCATGGATCGGACGGTGATGCCGATATGGAAGAACCCCAGAACGGTGGTCACGCATCCACCCCCACCGATGATTCACTGCACGGGCCTCTACGCCCTCTGCAACCGTCCATGTCTGATGGCGCTCCTCGTCGGGTTCATGCCTACCTTGAGCGAACGTCGCATCGTACTGATCGTGCGGGACCCGACCCGCGTGGCAAAGCCACTCGATCTCAGCGGCACCGGAGCGGCCGCCCGGATTGTGGGGCGCGAAGGCTGGTATCGGCGGCACTCCGGTGGGGGCGTTTCACGCGGGCGGGCGACATGCGTAGTCTTGCCCCGAATGATCATTAGTTCACCGATGAGGAGCCATCATGACCATCACCAGCGTGCGCCGTTCTTCAGGTGCCGTGCTTTCCATAGCGATCGTCATGGTCTTCATGCTCTCCGGATGCGCGGCCGATGGCGTGTGGACGGCGTCAACCAAGGGCCAGGTCGTGCCGACAAGCTTGGAGGGGGACGCCAGCGTGGCCCCGACTGTGGTCGAGCCCACCCCTAGCGATACGGCGACGCCCGGAGGCGGACCTGGCACTCTCCCCAGCGACTGGCCGACTTCAATTCCCGCAGTGGAGGAGGGCACCCTCGACAGTGCGTTCTCTGACAGTGGAACCTACACCGCGACGTACTCGTTGACTTCTTCACCCGCAGATGCGGCCTCCACCTTCGAGGCCAGCCTGGTCAAGGCGGGCTTCACCAAGGTGGATGCGCCGGACGCGACCGACAACTCCGATGGGGACAACTACACGGGCAATGGCCTCCAGATCAATGTGTACACATTGGACAATGGCGATGGCACCGGCGCACTGCTGATTACCGCGACTGCTGGCTGAGTACACGCTCCGACAACGCTTTTCCAGCCCGATCAAGGGGAGCCCGTGAGCAAGCAGGTCGTCAGCCTCAATCGCGTCGTCATCAGGTTCGCCGGGGACTCCGGCGACGGCATGCAGCTGACCGGTGACCGGTTCACGTCCGAGACGGCGGGGCTGGGCAATGACCTGTCGACGCTGCCCGACTTCCCCGCGGAGATCCGCGCGCCACAGGGCACCATCGGCGGCGTCTCGGCGTTCCAGCTGGCGTTCGCCGATCACGACATCACCACCCCGGGCGACGTCCCGAACGTTCTCGTCGCGATGAACCCTGCGGCGCTGAAGGCCAACATCAAGGATGTGCCTCGGGGCGCGGACCTGATCCTGAACACCGACGAGTTCACCAAGCGGAACCTGGAGAAGGTCGGGTACACCAGCAACCCGATCGAGGACGGCTCCCTCGAGCCGTACAAGGTCCATGCGATCGCCCTCACCTCGCAGACGGTCGAGGCGCTCAAGGGCTTCGACCTCAGCAAGAAGGAGGCCGAGCGCTCGAAGAACATGTACGCACTCGGGCTGCTCTCGTGGCTGTACTCCCGGGGGGCCGACGGCACGCGCAGCTTCCTGAACAAGAAGTTCGCCAGCAAGCCCGAGATCCTCGCCGCGAACCTGGCCGCGTTCGAGGCCGGCTGGTCCTTCGGGGAGACGACGGAGTCCTTCTCGGTCCAGTACGAGATCGCCCCGGCATCGCTGCCCGGCGGCACCTACCGCAACATCAGCGGCAACCCGGCACTGGCCTTCGGCCTGATCACGGCCTCGCAGCGCTCCGGCCTGCCCCTGTTCCTGGGCTCCTACCCGATCACGCCCGCCTCGGACATCCTGCACGAGCTGGCGAAGAACCATCACTTCGGCGTGACCACGTTCCAGGCGGAGGACGAGATCGCCGGGATCGGCGCGGCGATCGGCGCGGCCTACGGCGGCTCGCTCGCGGTCACCACCACCTCCGGGCCCGGCGTGGCGCTGAAGTCGGAGGCCATCGGCCTGGCGGTGTCGCTCGAGCTGCCGCTGATCATCGTCGACGTGCAGCGCGGCGGCCCCTCCACCGGCCTGCCCACCAAGACCGAGCAGTCCGACCTGCTGCAGGCGATGTTCGGCCGCAACGGCGAGTCGCCCGTTCCGGTGATCGCCCCTCAGTCCCCGTCGGACTGCTTCTACGCGGCGCTCGAGGCGGCCCGGATCGCCGTCGAGTACCGCACCCCGGTGTTCATTCTCTCGGACGGCTACATCGCCAACGGGTCGGAGCCGTGGCGCGTGCCCAGTGTCGACGACCTCCCGTCGATCGACCCGGACTTCGCGACGGGCCTGAACCACGCGAAGGACGACGGGACCGAGGAGTTCTGGCCGTACCTGCGCGATCCGGAGACCCTGGCCCGTCCGTGGGCCGTCCCCGGCACCAAGGGCCTCGAGCACCGCATCGGCGGACTGGAGAAGGCCGACGGCAACGGTGGCATCTCCTACGACTCCGACAACCACGACACCATGGTCCGGCTGCGCCAGGCGAAGGTCGACGGCATCGCCGACACCATCGCCGACGTCGTGGTCGACGACCCTGACGGCGACGCCCGCGTGCTGGTCCTCGGCTGGGGCTCGACGTACGGCCCGATCGGTGCGGCCTGCGAGATCACGCGCCGCACGGGCGTGTCCGTGGCCCAGGCGCACCTGCGCCACATCAATCCGTTCCCGCGAAACCTCGGCGACGTCCTTCGCGCGTACGACAAGGTGCTCGTGCCGGAGATGAACCTCGGGCAGCTCGCCATGCTGCTGCGCGCGAAGTACCTCGTGGACATCCAGGGCATCAACCAGGTGCGCGGAATGCCCTTCAAGTCCACCGAGCTGGTCGCGGCGATCACCGCGGCAATCGAAACCCTTCCGGGCAAGACCCTCCACGCCGAGACCCTGTGAGCGCCGACATGACCGACACCTACGCCTCGCTCAGCCTGGTCCCCAAGACCGACATCGCCATCACCGCGAAGGACTTCAAGTCCGACCAGGAGGTGCGGTGGTGCCCCGGCTGCGGTGACTACTCGATCCTGTCGACGGTGCAGGGGTTCCTGCCCGAGCTCGGCCTGGCCCGGGAGAACATCGTGTTCATCTCGGGCATCGGCTGCTCTTCGCGCTTCCCGTACTACATGAACACGTTCGGGATGCACTCCATCCACGGTCGCGCCCCGGCCATCGCGACCGGCCTGGCCATCAGCCGCCCGGACCTGTCGATCTGGGTCATCACCGGCGACGGCGACTCCCTGTCCATCGGCGGCAACCACCTGATCCACGCACTGCGCCGCAACATCAACCTAAAGATCCTGCTGTTCAACAACCGGATCTACGGCCTGACCAAGGGGCAGTACTCCCCCACGTCGGAGCAGGGCAAGATCACGAAGTCCACTCCCGAGGGCTCGCTGGACTACGCGTTCAACCCCGTCTCCCTCGCCCTCGGCGCGGAAGCCACGTTCGTCGCGCGCACGATCGACTCGGACCGCAAGCACATGACCGAGGTCCTGCGTCAGGCCGCCACCCACGAGGGCACCGCGCTGGTGGAGATCTACCAGAACTGCAACATCTTCAACGACGGTGCGTTCGAGCCGCTCAAGGACAACGACACCCGCGACGACGTCATGATGCGCCTCGTCGACGGCGAGCCGATCCGCTTCGGCAAGGACAACGAGAAGGGCGTCATCCGAACCTCCGAGGGTCACATCGCGATTTCGGAAACCACCCGGATCGGCCACGACCCATTGCTCGTGCACGATGCGCACGCCAAGGACCCCGGACTCGCGTTCGCCCTGTCGCGGCTCTCCAACCCGCGGACGCTGGAGAACACCCCGATCGGCGTGTTCCGCGACGTCCACCGTCCGTCGTACGACCGGCTCGTGCGCGAGCAGATCGCCGAGGTCATCGACAAGAAGGGCCCCGGCGACCTGCAGTCACTGCTGAACGGCAGCGACACCTGGAACGTCGTGTAGAACCGCCTGATCGGTATGGCAGTCGTTCATCACCTGAGCCAAGGAAGATAGGAGTTCGCGTGGATCTGTACGAGTACCAGGCCAAGCACCTGTTCGGAAAGCACGCGGTCCCCGTGACGGCCGGTGAGGTCTGCACCACGGCCGACGCGGCGCGCGAGGCGGCCCGCAAGATCGGGTCGCAGGTCGTGATCAAGGCCCAGGTGAAGACCGGTGGGCGTGGCAAGGCCGGAGGGGTGAAGCTGGCCGACAAGCCCGATGAGGCACAGGAGATCGCCCGCAACATCCTCGGCATGGACATCAAGGGCCACACGGTCTACAAGGTGCTGGTCAACGAGGCGAGTGACATCGCGGACGAGTACTACGTGTCGTTCCTGCTCGATCGGG
>CAIVQM010000250.1 GCA_903908025.1 uncultured bacterium | reverse complement strand
GCGTCGAGGTCAATGCGCTGTGCGAGCCCCGAGTTCCCGAGGACCGCGAATGCCCGGAGGAAGCCGCCGGTCCCGGCCATCCCAAGGCCCGCGTCGCGCAGGAAGCGGAAGCGCTCGAACGCATCGGGGCCTGTGAGAACTCGCACGAGCGGTGCCAGGACCTTGTGCGCGAAGTCGAGCTGGCCAGGTGTCGGATCGTCGCCCGCGCTCAGGAACGTGGCGATGCCCACGCGCCCCCCGTAGAGCCCTTCATCGGCCAGGCCGAACTGGAGGAGGTCGGTGCCGCCGTCCCCGACCGGGAGCAGAGTCAGCCAGCTGGGTGCGCTCGTGCGGTCCGGGAAACTGGTTGTCTCGATGGTCGCCCGGATACCCGCTACGTCGGTGGCCGCGTCGGCCAGCGGAGCGGGGGTCGCCGGTGCCTCAGTCTGGGCGTCAGCGGCGTTGGGCGCGGCCATCGCTGGGGCAAAGCGCGCGGCCGTGGATCCGCGGATGAGCCGTACCTGCCACGCGAGGTCGTCAACTGAGAGGGACGTGACCCGCTCAATGGCCTCCGTCAGTCCTCCGTGATCGAGAATCCCCGGCAGCATGCGACCGCCCCCTTCGATCTCCATCGATCCAAGGGGGTAGTCGAAGTAGGGAATGTCGAAGTTCTCCATGTCGTGAAGTTCCGCGAGGAAGGCCTCCCAGATCGCGGGCCGTTCCTCCCCTAGGAGCGCACTTCGTGCGAGGCGATCGAGTTCGAAGCCACGCACGAGTGCTGACCTGAGTGCGGCCGGCGAGGTCGCTCGCTCCTGCAGTACGGCGTAGGTGCGGGTATTGCGCATCACGATTCGGCGGCGGACCCCCTCGAACTCACGGATTCGAGTGATGATCCGTGCCGAGGTTTCAGGTCGCATCGCACATTCGTAGAGCTCGACGAAGCCGGCGATAAGTTCCTCAAGGTGGCGGCCCAAGGGGTTGGGGGTGCCCGGCTCAACCGGGAGGCTGTGCGGCTGTGGGGTCCTCCTGTCGATCGAGGCCCAGATGACCGCATCGGTGTTGACGTGTCGCCACCCGGGGGACGCCGCGGCCTCGGGCGACTGCGACCTGACCCCGAGGGCGCTGATGTCGAGTGGCTTCGGGCCGGTGCGGAGGGTCCAGGTGGGCAGCATGGCGATGCGCAGCACCGATGCCTGCAGCGGATCCTCGCGGGTGACGGCCTCACCCGAGCCGATGACCACCGTGCTGCCCTCGAACAGCGTCTCCGCGTCGATGAGGTGAAGTTCGGGGCCGCGCGAGATGAGGTTCTCGTAGTGGCAGTCCGTGGTCCCCAGCAGGTGCAGGATGCCAAGGAGTCGCCCGGCCGCGCCGTAGAACTCCGGAAGCTGTTCGGTTGCGCACGGTTGATGGTGCACGAACGACACGTACCCGTAGTCGTCGTCGCCGAGCAGCGAACGAACAGCCGGCTCGCCGCTGCCGCCGAGCTCGGCGAGGATCTCGGCGACGATGTGGTTGTAGCGCTGTTCGATCTCGATGTTCTTGGGCTTGTAGACGATCTCGATCGGGCCCTCGTCGCTGTCGAACGTCAGGATCGCCACGCTGCGACCGCCGCGATGCGGGTCGCTGAGTCCCCAGGTGACGCGGTCGAGTGCGGCGTACTCGTCGATGCCGAAGTGTGCTTGGAGTTGGGGTCGGTCGCGATCCAAACGTTCCAGCAACTCGGCGACATTGACCCGCCACTGGTCGCACATCACTGCGATGATCCGACCCAGCACCGGGAACTCGCCGAGCAGGTGGTCGAGCCCATCGGCGAGATTCCGTCGGCAGTAGGCCGCGTACGCCACCCGTGATTCGGTGAGGCCGGCATCGGGGACTCCGAGTCGCAGCATCAGCGCCCGCCCTGCGGTCCGGTCGGCGGTGAAGTCCTCGGTCACGGCGCGAGCGACCAGATGCGACAACCGCACGAGCAGTGCGCGGCGCAGGTCATCACGGGCCGTGGAGTTGACCGAGATCATGCATGCGGGATCGATGTGCGCTTCGAGCGTGGTCCAGGCCCAGAGCGTGATGGGCCAGATCAGATGCGCGAAGGGCACCTGCTCAGGGTCATCTGCTGGCGCAGGGGGAAGAGTGGAGTCGATGGCGGCGATCCAGTCCTCGTCCAGTTCAGCCCCTTCGGCTGACGATCGACAGGCATCTCGAAGCGCAGCGAGATCGGGCCACCACTCCGGTGTCGTGGACGTGTCGGGGCGAGCGGACAACAGCGCCACGGCGTCAGCTGTGTCGATCCCGCTCCACCGCAGGCGCTTGTCGAACGTGCCGATCGCATCGGGGTCTACCTGCGCCTGCCACGCTGCCAGCTGCGCAGCGTTGTCGATGGCCGGCACGGTTACCGTGGCTTGTGCCGTGGCGATGCGCTCGTCCCACCGGATCCCATGTGTGCGGATGGCATCGTCGGTCGGTCCAGCCGACGTGGTGTCTGGAGAGCGGGGCACGGTCCCACCGTAGATCGTCGCGCACGCATCGGACACCGTGGCAGCACGGTGTCCACAGACAGCCGATGCGTGGTCATACTGACCCCATGGATCCGGTGCGTGTCGTCGTCGTTGAAGACGAGCCGCTGTATCGCGATCTGCTCGCTACCGCGCTCGTGTCTCGCATTCCGAACACGGAGGTGGTCGGCAGCTTCGGGTCCGCAGAGGAGGCGCTGCAGGTCGCTGAGGAACTGCGACCCGATGTGCTCCTGACCGACATCGATCTGGGCGACGGGATGGCCGGCCCGGCCTTGGGCGTGGAGATGCGGCGCGGCACGACAACACGCGGTGTCGTGCTGCTCTCCAATCTGTCGCTACCAGCCGTCCTCACGACCTTGCCCGCGGATGTTCAGGGCGGGTGGTCCTATCTGCTCAAGACGAGTGTCACTGATGTGCCGATGCTCGGGAACGCGATCGCGGCCGCAGCCGAGGGCCAGATCCTGCTGGACGAGCACCTCGTCGATGACCTCGTGCCGGAGACCACCGGCCCACTCGGTCGGCTGACGCCGCGTCAGCTCGAAGTGCTGGCTCGAATGGCGCGGGGCTGGTCGAACCGGCGGGTAGCCGACGACCTGCACCTGACCGTGCGCAGTGTTGAGTCCGTCGTGTCGAACATCATCGCGAACCTGGGCGTCGGCTTCACCGACGATGGCTACAACACCCGAGTCGCATGCGTGCTGGTGTACATCGAGCACACCATCACCCGCACGACACCGCGCCTGCGGTAGGGGGCGACTCGATGGAGCAGGCGATTCGCGCACGGGTCGAACCGGTGGCGTGGTCCTGCCTCCCGATCATCGTGCTCGCGGGAACCGTGAGGGCTGTCTCACTGCCCGTGGATCGCTCGTTGCAGGCCCTGGCCGGGTTCGGCTGGGTGATCGTCGCCACGGCGGTGGCCGGCGCCGTGGTCGTCCTGCTTCTGTTCGCCTGGTGCCGGTTCCTCCCCGACCCGTCGACGATGGTCGGCCGGTCTATGCAGATCGCCGTCGCGATGGTGCCGGGTACCTGGGTCCTGATAGCGCTACTGGCGCCCAGCGGGTTGAGTGCCGTGCGAGTAGAGGCGTTCGCGTGGATC
>CAIVQM010000249.1 GCA_903908025.1 uncultured bacterium | reverse complement strand
GGACACCGGACTGATATTGGACATCGGCGACTGGGTGCTGCGGCAGGCCTGCGCGCAGGCCGCAGCCTGGGCCCATGCCCGGCCCGATCGTCCCGTGACGGTGCCGTTCAACTTATCAACCCTGCAGCTCACCGAGGCTGGCCTCCTGCCCGCCCTCGACGACGCCCTGACCGCCAGCAGCCTCGACCCGGCCCGACTGTGCATCGAGATCACCGAGACCGCCCTGCTCCGCCAGAACAGCACTGCCGCCGCCAACCTCGACGGCATTCACAACCGGGGCATCGGCATCGCCATCGACGACTTCGGCACCGGCTACGCCTCGCTGACCTACCTGAGCCAGTACCCCGTTGACGTCCTGAAGATCGACCGCAGCTTCGTCACCCACCTCACCACAGACGAACATGACCGCCGACTCGTCGCGGGCATCATCGGCCTTGCCGAGGTCATGAACGTCAATGTCACCGCCGAAGGAGTCGAGCACGCCGACCAGGCGGCGCTACTCCGCGAGATGGGCTGCCCTTCAGCACAAGGCTGGCTCTACTCCAAGGCGGTTCCCACCGAGAATGTCACCCCGCTCCTCGACCATACCTACCACTGATTCGGCGCGGCCAAGAGGCCGTTCTGACCCATCAACGCGGTCGACCCGGGCAGGGCCTGGCGTATGGACCGGGCGTATGCCTCCAGCCGAGACGGCTTGGAGGTCATCGGGGCACCGGTCCCAAGCAATGACCGCCCTTCCCCGTCGATGCACTGGCGGTATGCCGCCTTGTGCGGCCCGTTGCGGTGGCGAATGCCAGCGTGGTTCGGTCGTCGTGCACGTTCGAGATGAAGCCGTGCCCTGTGATCACTCACGGCACCAGAACGGTCCGCTGGGGTGAATGGGGTCGGTGCTGCCGGTGGAGTGACGGGCCCGATCCCGTACCCATTTCACCGTGTCCCGTGCGGGGACAGGAGCTGTCCTCCATTGGGTTTCCATAGAGAACAAGGGGCTCCAAAGGAATTGGTATCTATGAGCACTTGGCGAATTCAAGGCCCGTCACTCACCCTGATGGAGGCCGTTGCATCGCAGCGGCCTTTCGTCGTGTGGGGGCGGTGTTGACACCTCGTCCCGCATCCCTGCAATGACGAGGGGCATAGGCACAGCCGGACGGCACCCCCGGGACTCACCGTTCCGCCAGCTTCGCCCGCTAACAGCCCGTGCTGGTTACCCCGCCATTTGGGCAGGTCGTGTTCGACCAGGTGACGCCGGTCAAAGTCGCACCATTCAGCGTCCCCGCCGATAGGTCCGCACCCGACAGGTCTGCGCCGGTCAGGTTCGCGTTGGAGAAGTTCGCGACGATCAACTGGGCATTCGTCGCGTTCGCGCTCGTCAGGTTCGCGCCTGTGAAGTTCACGGTGCTCAGGTTCGCGCCCGTCAGGTTCGCGTTGGAGAGGTTCGCACTGGACATCTTCGCCCCGTACCCGAGCACATCGCGGAGGTCCATGCCCACCGCGCTCGCATTGTCCAGGGCGGCTCCCGCCAGATAGGCCCCCGACAGGTTGGCGCCCGACAGGATCGCGCCGGTGAGGTTGGCCCTGTACAGGTTGGCATTGGACAGGTCCTTGCCAGTCAGGTCCGCACCCTCGAAGTCCGTATAGGACAGGTCTGTGCCGGCCGGGCCTGGACTCGGGCAGGGAGTGCTGATCGTCTGCCCCGACGGGCAGATCGTGTTCCACCAGGTGACGTCTGTCAGGTCGGCACCGTTCAGGTACGCGGCGATGAGATCCGTGCCGGAGAGATTCGCCCCGACAAGGACCGTGTCGGCCAGGTTGGCGCCCATCGACAAGGTATTCGTCATGTCTACGCCGGTTGCGTTCGCACGTGTCAGGTTGGCCTGACTCATGATGACGTTGCGCAGGTTCACATCTGTCATGTTCGCGTCGGTCAGGTTCGCGAGGGTCAGGAGGGCAAGATAAAGGGTCGCACCCGTCAAGGTCGCACCCGTCAGGTTGGCGTTGGTCAGGTTCGCGCTGGTCAGGTTCGCGCCCGTCAGGTTCGCGCCCGCCAGGTTCGCGCCGGACAGGTTGGCGTTGGACAGGTTTGCGTAGGACAGATCAGCGTTCTGACAATCCGGGGCGCACCGCGGGGTGACCCGCCCGGCGGCGCGGTCGCGTCGCGTCGCGGGACTCAGGTCGGCCCCCGTCAGGTTCGCGTGCTGCAGATGCGCATGCCGCAGCACCACGCCCCGCATCGTCGCCTTCTTGAGATCCACTCCACGGAGGTCAGCGCCACGGAGGTTCGCGCGCACAAGGTTCGCCCCCGACAGGTTGCCGTGATACTCAAGGTTCCGTGCACCGACCACGTCGCGGCAGTTCGCTGCGCGCTTGAGCACGCAGGTGCGCTTACCTGTGCCGATCACCGGACCCGGCGGTGCGGAACGCACGGAACCAGCGGTCGCCGCGCTGCTCCGCCCGGTCGCCTGGGCAAGCGCGACCGGTGCCGCGGCCCCGGCCGCCAGCGAGGCCGCCACGAGTATCGATGCCCACGCCACCGCACCTGACCTGGCCAACGTCGCTCCCTCGTTCGCCTGACGGTGGACGGGCAGCGTCCGCACCGAGTCTGCGGAGACTACAAGGACACTCATGGTCCGGTGAGCGAGTCGCGAAACCGAAGCGGAATGGGTGGACATCACCGTGAATGCGCTCCGAGGAACAGCGGAGCGATTGGGCTCGCGGGGGCCCTCGTCGCCCAGCGACCGCCCTTCGTCTGCGTGGGACCGCTGAGACGGGATGGGTAGGGTGCGGCAGTGACTTCCCTACGCCGTACCGCCAGCGCACTGCTCACCGCGACTCTCGCCGTTGCCATCGCCCTTCCGCTGGGTCTCGCCAACCCGTCATCTGCCGCAGAGGGCTCCCTACCCCGCCCAGCCGACACCACCCCAGCAGCTCGGGTCACCGCGAAGCTGCCGCAGGCCGGAGCGATCGTGGCTGCCTTCAGCCTGGCGGCGCCAAGCGGGGCGACGGCCTCGGGTCTGGTCGCGCGAGCTGTCATTCCCGCAGGCACGCGATGCCCGGCACTCACCACAGTGAGCATCGACGGAACCACCCACTCGACGCCGATGCGCCAACGCGTTCCCGCGGCTACGACCGCGCAGCTCTTCGACGCACTGATCTCGTGCAGTGCACCCATACCCGCCAAGTCCGTGAGC
Organism: uncultured bacterium; assembly: GCA_903908025.1. Classification (GTDB taxonomy): domain Bacteria; phylum Actinomycetota; class Actinomycetes; order S36-B12; family S36-B12; genus UBA10649. Next base: position 3,365 of record CAIVQM010000249.1, on the reverse strand, counting down.
GCTCGCGTGCTCTCGACCACGATCCCGCATGCCATGCCGGCACGGATCACGAGCATGGCGGTGCTCGGCGACACCGGCTGCCGGATCAAGGGCGCGGCAATCCAGGCCTGCAATGACCCGGCCGCCTGGCCGCTCGCCACCCTGAGCGCGACGATCGCAGCGCAGAAGCCCGATCTCACCGTCTTCCTCGGTGACTTCTTCTATCGCGAGGGCCTCTGCCCAGCGGAGCAGACCGCCGCGTGCGGCGGATCACCCGCACCCGGCGCCGTCCCCTTCAAGGATTCCGCGCTCGGCTGGAATGCCGACACGTTCATTCCCATGGCCCCGCTCCTCGCCGCCGCTCCGCTTGTCGTGGTGCGAGGCAACCATGAGGACTGCCCCCGTGGCGGCAATGGGTACTTCATCTACATGGATCCGCGTGAGGGCACCGAGGGCACCTGCGCGCCTGCTGAGACTCCCGCCGGCGAACTGGTGAAGCCGGTGCCCGACCTCACTGCCCCCTATGCCATCGATGTGAAGGTGAGCAAGGGAAATGACCTCCGCTTCATCGTGATGGACTCGGCCGCCGGGTGGGACTGCGAAGTGACACCTCTCCTGCCCAAGGAGACGGCCGCCTATGCGAGCGCCCGGAAGCTCGCGAAGGGCAGTGACCAGTACTGGCTGCTCGTGCACCGGCCCATCGCCGCATGGACCCCGGCTGATGACTGTGCCGAGGGCGGAAGCTGGGTTGCTGCCGATCAGCAGATCGCCAGCTACGGACAACTCGCCCCCTACGATCTCATCCTGTCGTCACATATTCACCTGGTCGAGTCGATGAACATCCCCGGGATTCCCGGCCAGTTGATTCTCGGAAACGGATCAACCCAACTGGATGCCGCGAAGTCCTTCGTCCTCCCCACGGCAGGACCGGCATGGGATCCGGCCAAGGCGTATCCGGCACCCACGTCAGGATGGTGGGCAGTTCGGTTCGGCTACGCAATGGCCCATCCGGGCAAGGCGAGTACCTGGACCATGAAACTGCGCGCACCGGACGGGGCCGAGTTCGCCCGCTGCCGCGTGGCCAAGCGCATGGTCAACTGCCGCTAGGCCGTCGCGGAACTGTGAGCAAGACCAGGCGTGCAGGTCTTCCTGCGAGTGGCAGGCTGCACCCGTGAACTCGACGTGGTCCGTGCTGATCCTCGCCGGCGGTGGCGGACACCGTCTCGGCGGAGTCGACAAGGCGGCACTGCCCATCGACGGCACCCCGGCCCTCGAGCGACTGCTCGCCTCGTTGCCTGACGACATGCCGGTGATCGTGGCCGGGCCGGAGCGACCCGTCGCACGGCCAGTCACGTTCCGACCGGAGTCACCCGCGGGGGGCGGACCCGTCGCCGGCATCGCTGCATCGATGCCGGCCGTTGCCACACCGAACCTGATCATCGTGGCCACCGACATGCCGTGGTCCGGGCCGATCATCACGGGACTGACGGAACGGTTCGCGCTGTCGTCTGCGGACGCGCTCATTCCCGTCAGCCACGACGGCCGCCGACAGGTGCTCTGCTGCGCATGGCGCACGGACGCGCTTCGGGGAGCGCTGGGCGAACTCGGCAATTCGCGGGGACGTTCCGTCCGATCCCTGGTCGCGCTTGCCTCGGTCGACGAGTGGCACCTAGACATGACGGAATCGGTGTTGCTCGCCGATATCGATACGCCGGATGACCTAACGCGCGCACAGCGGGAACCTCCGGCAGTACCGTGATCACCCGTTGACCGATCGACACCAGGAGTGTGCGCCATGGATCAGTGGATCGACGCCGTCCGCGCCGAACTCGGCATCAGCACCCACGTGGACATCGAGGCGATTCTCGATGTCGCCCGCATTGCTGCACACAGCATCGAGCGCCCTGCCGCTCCTGTCACGACGTACCTGCTCGGAATCGCCGTCGCCGGCGGGGCCAACCTCGAGGACGCGCGGCGCCGGATCGAGGCACTAGCTGAGAGCTGGCCCGCGGCAGAGTAGACCCGCGCGATCAGGGCAGCGGCAGCCAGCGCACCACGCCGCCGATCTCGCCCTGCCCCCCAGCCACGACCGCGAATCCCGTGCTGGCAGCGAGGCCGCGCAGCATGCCCGAGCCGATGAATTCGGCAGGCGATGCGATGCCGGCCCTGTCGGTGCAGGGCACCAGTCGTGTCCGACGCCCGCGAGACGTGACCGGTGCCGACAGCGTACGGGTGTCGAGGTCGGCGAGCGGGCGTCCGTACAGAGCATCAAGGAGCGGCAGGCCCAGCGTCATCAGCGCGACGATGGCCGCCTGCGGATTGCCTGGCAGACCGACGAGCCAGCGTCGATCAGCCCGCTGGCCCAGGACCATCGGCGAACCTGGCCGCACATCAACCGTGTCGACCAAGAGTTCACCCCTGATGTCAGCAAGTGCGACGCGCAGGAAGTCGACCGGGCCCTGCGCGGTGCCCCCTGAGGTGACGACGACATCCACGTCCGCGCAGTCCAGCAGTGCCTGGACATGCGCCTCGCGGGTGTCGGGCACCCACTCGACACCGACGATGTCGAAACCCATCCGTCCGAGCCACGCTGGCACCTGCGCACCGAGGCTGTCGCGGATCTTTCCCTCTCGCGGACTTCCCGTGCGCAGCAACTCGTCGCCGAACACGAGGAACCTTGCGCTTGGCCTTCGAACGACCGCGAGTTCGTCGTATCCGCCGGCTGCAGCGAGCCCCACGTGCGCCGGCGTGAGCACGGTGCCCTCCGGGATCAGCAGTTCCCCGAGCCCGGCCTCCTCGCCCGCCGGGCGGATATCGGTTCCTTCAGCCGTCGCACCACCAAGCAGACCCGTCGCATCGAGGGACCCGTGCTCCGAGCGCAGTACGCCCGACGTCTCCGGTGGCAGCACAGCACCCGTTGCGATGGCCACTGCTTGACCCGGCTCGAGTGCGGCCGCACGGTCCTGCCCGGCACGCACATCGTCGACGACCTGCCACGGGCCCGCACCGCGGACGGCCCAGCCATCCATCGCTGACGCATCCCGCGGCGGCAGGGGCGTTCGTGCGCGGATGTCTTCGACAAGTACACGTCGGTCCGCACGGCTGACGGGAACAAGCTCGGTCGGAAGCACTCGGCCCGCATCGTGCGCAGCCCGCCGCGCGTCATCCCAAGTGGGTGCAACGAGGACCATCCGATCAACCCTCCCGCCTGCGTGCGTCTCAGCGGCACCCTAGCCCTCGCGCTCGGTAGCATTCCGTGAGCGTGCCGGCCCCGCCGGGCCATCGAGCAGATGAGGCGTCACCCATGAAGATGTGGTCGTTCGGTGGCAGTGTCGACCGAGCGCGTCGACGCACTGACCCACCAGACGAGACCCAGCAGCCCCGGT
>CAIVQM010000248.1 GCA_903908025.1 uncultured bacterium | reverse complement strand
TACTGGATCACCAAGAACTACCGCGAGGCCTACGACATGTTCGCCGTCAACGGCCAGCTCTTCAATCACGAGTCACCGCGACGCGGCGAGACCTTCGTGACGCGCAAGATCACGCTCGGAGTGGCCAACATCGTGAAGGGCAAGCAGACCGAGCTCTGGATGGGCAACCTCGACTCGATCCGCGACTGGGGCTACGCACCGGAATACACCGACGGCATGTGGCGGATGCTTCAGGTGGACGAGCCCGAGGACTTCGTCCTCGCGACCGGCACCGACTACACGATCCGCGACTTCCTGACCTTCGCGTTCGAGCATGCGGGCCTGGCGTGGGAGGACTACGTCAAGTTCGATCCGAAGTTCCTGCGCCCCACCGAGGTCGATGAGTTGATCGGCGACGCTGGCAAGGCCAAGGCGAAGCTCGGCTGGGAGGCCAAGGTCCTGCCCCCCGAACTCGCACGGATCATGGTCGACGCCGACATCGCTCGGCTCGAAGGCGCCCCCGAGGGACAGTTCTAGAGTCCTGACGTGCGCACCCTCGTCACCGGAGCGGCCGGCCAGGACGGCACCATCCTGACAACCACGCTCGCTCGCGAGGGCGCTGACGTTGTTGGGCTCGTCAAGCCCGGCACCGACACCACGCTGCTGCGTCGCTATGCGCCGACAATCACGATCATCGACGCTGACCTCGGCGACCGGCAGGCGCTGGGCGACATCGTTCGCGAGGTCGCGCCCGATGAGGTCTACAACCTCGGTGGCTTCACGGCTCCCGGGGAGTCGTGGGATCACCAGGACGAGGTGCGCCGGATCAACGTCGATGCCGTCGACACGATCCTGACGGCGATCGCCGAGCGTCCCGGCAGCCGGATGTTCCAGGCCTCCTCGGCATCGATCTTCGAGGGTGTCGACATGATCCCGCAGACCGAGCGGAGTCGCCGCAGCCCCAATACTCCCTACGCGCACTCGAAGTCCGATGCGATGGACCTCATCAACGCCGCTCGGGACAGGGGTGTTTTCGCCGTCTGCGGGATCCTCTACAACCACGAGTCACCGTTGCGGGGCGAGGGCTTCGTGACGCGACGGATCACGATGGCAGTAGCCCGGATCGCAGCTGGGCTGCAGGACGTCGTCGAGCTTGGCGATATCGAGACGGCCCGCGACTGGGGCTGGGCACCCGACTACGTCCACGCCATGCGTCTGATGGTCCGTGCCGACGTGCCACATGACTACGTCATCGCGACCGGGATCTCGCATCGCCTGTCGTTCTTCCTCGACAAGGCCTTCCGCGCCGCGGGTATCGATGACTGGGCTCCCCACGTCCTGTCGACAACCGACCGCACGCGTGCCAACGACACCAACATGCTGGTCGGCGACAGCCGTGCGGCCTACGTCGAACTGGGCTGGCGGCACACGGTCGACTTCGACTCGATGGCGGCGATCATGGTGCGGCACGACATGGCGCTGCTGGACGACCCCGGTGCGCTCTGGCCGATCCCCTGATCAGTCGCGGTTCGGTCGAGAAGTGCGCTCAAGGGATTCAAGGAACTGAGGGGCCCACGCCGGTAGGTGTCCCCGAGGACACGCACATAACAAACATCACAGTCATCGACTGTTATGTGCGAGTACTCGGGGCGATACGGACGATCTGGTCGCCCACTTCGGCCACCAGGTGCACGCTGCCACCGAGGGCCGCCACATAGGACCGGATCGTGTCGACCTCGGTGTGATCGATATCGCCCCGCTCAATCGCCGAGACCCGGCGCTGTGAGACAGCCATCCGACCGGCCACTTGTGCCTGTGTCAACCCCTGCTGGACGCGGAGTTCGCGAAGTAGGTAGCCAGCCAGCTGCGCCTCCAGCACCGACTCGGTCGCCGCGACGACGGCCTCATCAACGTCCAGGGATCCCTTGATGTCCGCCCAGCGTGAGTGCTTCACCGGCATCTCCTTCCATGCGTCTGGCTTACCGTAGAACACCAGGGTTCTGACATTCAAGCCTGTAGGCACCGTGGGGGTGCGAGGCGAACACGCTCGGCCCCCTAGCCTTGGCTGGTGCAGCCGAAGGTCTCGTACGCCCAGAATGCGGAGGACATCCGTGTCTGGCGGGCGTTCCAGGGCCGCGACCAGTCGGGCCTGACCTACGTCGATGTCGGTGCCAATGAGCCTCGGCACCTGTCGATCACGGCGAGCCTGCACGATCTGGGCTGGCGTGGCCTGCTGATCGAGGCTGATCCGGTGCTGGCGGAGGACCTGCGGATCCATCGGCCCGACGACACCGTGGTGCAGTGCGCCGCGGCATCAGGCCCAGGCGAACTCACCTTCTTCCGGGTGCCGGGCACGGGTCTGGGCACGCTCGACGCGGCCGAGGCGCAGGCAGCGCGGGAGCGCGGCTTCGAAGTCGACGAAGTGGTGGTCGAGACGGACGCCCTCGATGCGATCCTCGCGGCGAATGGCGTCACCGACGTGCACTTCATGACCATCGACGTTGAG
>CAIVQM010000247.1 GCA_903908025.1 uncultured bacterium | reverse complement strand
GTCAAGACGATGCTGAAGCTCGAGGGCGAGCGCGACACAGTCTCCGTAGTGGACGACCAGCGCGGGCAGCCGACGTATGCGCGTGACCTCGCGGAGCAGATCATGCTGCTGCTCGAGAAGCACCCGCCGTCGGGCACGTATCACGGCACGAATTCCGGTGACGTGACCTGGTTCGACTTCACCCGCGAGATCTTCCGGCACGCGGGTGCGGATCCGGCTCGGGTGCTGCCGACGACATCCGCGCAGTTCGTGCGGCCCGCGCCTCGGCCCGCGTACTCGGTGCTGGGCCACGACAAGTGGGCGGCCGTCGGACTCCCGCAGATGCGGCCGTGGCAGGACGCCCTCGACGTGGCCTTCGCCGAGGGCATCGCCGCTAGTTGACCGGCTGGCCGGCTGGCCGCGCCTCGTCCTGCCCGAACTGCGTTCAATCCCTTGACGGCTGGGTTGCCCCCGTGCATCATTAGACCGTTCGGTCTAGACGGATCAGTCTAGAAACCATCGGCCCTTGGGAGCGGATATGCGGATCAATCGGCAGGACGTGGACGTTCGGATGGCGATTCCCGGTGCGACAGTGCGCCAGCATCGGGACTTCGGGACAGCGGGAGACCTAGGCGGGATCAGTTGCGAGTACTTCACGCTAGGAGCGGGAGTCGACACGACGCCGCTCTTCGAAGGCTTGGATGGCGACGCCTGCCAGTGCCCGCACTGGGGCTACGTCCTGGTCGGCACGTTGACGACGACCGATGGCGCAGGTGTCCAGGAGACCGTGCGTGAGGGTGACTTGTTCTACTGGCCCGCGGGGCACAACGTGCGCGTCGACGAGGATGCGGAGATCGTCATGTTCTCCCCGCAGGACGAGCACAGCGCGGTGATCCAGCACATGCTAGACAAGGTGAGTGGATAACGAACTGTCGCCGGCGGCCCGCGAGCGGCTCCTTGGTGCCGGATTGGAACTGCTGCTCCAGCGGGGTTATCACGGGGTCGGTGTCCAGGCCCTGCTGGATGCCGCGCAGGCGCCGAAGGGCTCCTTCTACCACCACTTCCGGGACAAGGAGGACTTCGCCCTGCAGGTGATCGATGCCTACATGGCGGGGGTCCACGGTGCGCTGGATGCGAGTCTGTCGGATACGTCGCTGCCTCCACTCGACCGGGTTCGACGGTTCTTCGACATGGTTGCCCAGGGTTACGCCAGCGACGGATACCTCGGCTGCCTGCTCGGCGGACTGGGCCAGGAGCTGTCCGGGGTGAGCCCGGTATTCGGGGAGCGGATCGACGGGTGCCTGACGTACATCGCCGGGCGGCTCGCCCAACCACTTGACGAGGCGCGGGTCGCCGGGCAGTTGCCAGCAGACACGGACCCACAGGCACTGGCGATGCTGCTCGTCAACTGCTGGGAGGGTGCGGCCCTGCGCAGCAGGCTGTCGCATGACCCTGCTCCCCTGCGCGCCATGCTCGACTTCTTCTTCCAGGCGGCCACGCGCGAGTGACGTCGCCCGGCGATGGCGTGCGGGGAATCAGGCGGCGGGATGCAGCCAGGTGTGCACCCTGCGCATGACCTCGGTGAGGCAATCGTCGTCCACGTATCCGATGGTTCGGCCGAGTCGTTGGCGGCTAATGGTGCGGGGTTGCTCGGTCACGGCGAACGTGGTGAGCGCAAGACCGGTGTCACCTGTTAGCTCGACGTGGTTGCGCCAGCCACGGTACTTGCTGGTGCAGGGCACGACGATGGCCATCGTGTCCGCTACCTCGAGCAGGTCTTGGGAGGCGACGACCACACAGGGGCGCCGGCCCGCCTGCTCGCGTCCGACCGTCTGACCGAGGTCGGCCCATACGATCCGACCGGGCAGCAAATTCGAAGTCGTCACCAGGTGTCCCCTTGGTAGGGCTCCAGGCCATCACTCAGCGTCACATCCCAGATGGCCGCCTCGGCGATGTACTCGTCCCAGACCTCCTTGGGAGCTGCGCGCATCTGGCGCTTGGCCTCCTCGACCTGCTGGCGCCACAGATAGTCCTCGAGGACCTTCTCGACGAGGCTGCCGGCGGTGAGCCCCTGCTCGGCGGCCAGCGCGTTGATCTTGTCGCGGGTCGAGGAGGAGACCTTGATGGTGGTGACGGTCATGCCCCGAGTATACCCGGGGTATACCGGTGGAAAAAGAGGCGCTACAGCGTGATGGCGTCGAGGACCTCGGCGACACCCTCGCCGGGCACCGACCCCGTCATCACATCGGCATAAGGCCGCATCGAGTCGACGGCGTGGCCCATCAGCACGCCGAGGCCGGCCCACTGGAGCATCGCGATGTCGTTCATCGAGTCGCCGATGGCGATCGTCTTGGTCTGGTCAAGCTCGAGGCGGTCGCAGAGGCGGGCCAGCATCGTCGCCTTGTTCACGCCCTGCGGGCCGATGTCGAGCCAGGCGACCTCGGCCACCCCGAACACCACGGAGTGGAGCCCGAGCTGCTCGGCGAGATGACCGAGGCCCTCGTTCATGTGATCGTCGTCCTCGCTGCGTACGACCAGGCGGATGACCGGCTCGTCGAGGAGCTCCTCGAACGGCACCTCGCGAACCCCGATCGTCAGGGCACTGTGGGAGAAGGCGCGATTGGTGCGGAACACCCCGTTGGCACCCTCGACGGCGTAGAAGCCACCGGGCACGAGCTCCTCGATCTTCAGGAGCAACTCACGAGGGTCGAATGTGACCGTCTCGACGATCTCCTCCGGCTCGACATGTGCGAGCAGGGCACCATTGCTGCAGACCGCCCAGTCGAGCATCCCGGCAGCGCGGCACACGGGTGCGGTCGTGTCGAGCGATCGCCCGGTGGCGGCGACGACCATGATGCCCAGCTCCTGGACGCGGGCGATCGACTCAGCGACGCGGCCGGAGATGCTGCCGTTGTGCGGGACGAGAGTGTCGTCGAGATCGATAGCGACCAGTTGGGGCACGAAGCCCTCGGGAATCATCATGATGCTTCCACGCTACTGGACGGCGGTGAACTCCGACTGACCGCCAAGGAACGGCCGGAGGGCCTGCGGGATACGAACACTTCCGTCGGCCTGCTGATGGTTCTCGAGGAGCGCGACGATGACGCGCGGCATCGCGCACAGCGTGCCGTTGAGGGTCGCGAGCGGACGAGTCTGATCGCCGTCGCGCATGCGGATGCGCAGGCGGCGGGACTGGAACTCCGTGGTGTTCGACGTCGAGGTGATCTCGCGGTATGTGCCCTGGGTCGGGATCCACGCCTCCATGTCGAACTTGCGTGCGGCGCTGGATCCGAGGTCGCCCGTAGCCACGTCGATGACGCGGTAGGGGATCTCGAGAGCGTCGACGAACTCGCGCTCCCAGGCAAGCAGGCGTGCGTGCTCGGCCTCTGCCTCCTCCGGTCGACAGAACGAGAACATCTCGACCTTGTCGAACTGGTGGACACGGATGATCCCGCGGGTGTCCTTGCCGTAGGAGCCGGCCTCGCGGCGGTAGCAGCTCGACCAGCCGGCGTAGCGCAGCGGAAGCTGGCCGGCATCGATGATCTCGTCGGCGTGGTAGCTCGCAAGGGCAACCTCGGACGTGCCCACGAGGTACATGTCGTCTGCCTCGACGCGGTAGACATTCTCTGCCGCCTGGCCGAGGAAGCCGGTGCCCTCCATCGCGCTGGGCAGCACGAGGCTTGGCGTGATCATGGGGATGAGTCCGTGCGAGACGGCCTGCTGCATCGCGAGGTTCAGCAGCGCGAACTCCAGCAGCGCACCCGGCCCCTTGAGGTAGAAGAACCGTGAGCCCGACACCTTGGCACCGCGCTCGACATCGATGGCTCCGAGCAGCTCACCGAGCTCGAGATGGTCCTTGGGCTCGAAGCCCTCGGCAGCGAAGTCGCGCGGCGTACCGATCTCCTCGAGCACGGCGAAGTCGGCCTCGCCACCGACGGGTGACTCGAGATTGACGAGGTTCGAAACCTGCAGCCAGAGCGCATCGATGATGTCGCCGGCTGCACTCGCAGCGCGCTCTGCCTCTTTGACATTCTCGGCCAGACCTTGAGCCTCGCCCATCAGGACATCGACCTGCGCCTGCGCCTGCGCGCGCGCAGCGTCGTCGGAAGCCTTCTTCAACGCGCCCTGCAGCGGCCCGATCTGCTTGGACAGCAGCTTCTGCTGGTTGCGCAACTCGTCGAAGCCTAGCTGCGCCTGACGCTTGGCGATGTCGGCAGCCACCAGTTGATCGATGAGTTCGACCGATTCACCCCGTCGTCGCTGAGACTCGCGAAGTCGGTCGGGGTCGGTGCGCAGGATGGTGGGATCGATCACAGTCAGAGCCTATTCGCTGGCAGTGATTCGTTCGCGTTCACCTTCGTGTGGCACACTCTCGGTCGCTTTGCCCCCGCAGATGGGGTGATTGGAGAGGGAGTGCACGAGTGGACTACAACTGGCTGACACCCAAGGCCCAGGCCCGTCCTGCGGGCGACAAGGGCTGGGGTTCCTTCGCCGTTGAGCCCATCGCCGCGGGTGAGACCGTCGCTGCGTTCGGTGGCTGGATCGTCGCGCGCTCCACTCTCGCCGACATGTCCCATGACCGTCAGTCACGCTCGATCCAGGTCGACGATGACCTGTACCTCGTGTCCGACGAGATGCCCGAGCCCGGCGACATGCTCAACCATTCGTGTGAGCCGAATTCAGGACTCTGCGGGTCCTCGCTGCTCGTCGCGATGCGCGAGATCGCTGTTGGCGAGGAGGTCACTTTCGACTACGCCATGTGCGATGCGAGCGACTATGACGAGTTCTCCTGCATGTGCGGGCAGCCGACGTGCCGCCAGGTGGTCACTGGCGCTGACTGGCGCGATCCGGTGCTGCAGGCCAAGTACGACGGTTGGTTCTCGCCATACCTCCTCAAGCGCATCGCCGCACTGCGGACGCTCTGACACCCCTTACGACGTAAGCGCCGCGGCAGCGGCCAGGGCGTGGAGCAGGTAGGCATCGCCCCAGCTGTACGTGCCCTCGCGCGGGTCGGCTGGGACGTTGTACGACTGCCGCTGCAGCACGCCACGGCCCTCGTCGATTGTCCACGGCGCAGACGCCAGCGTTCCGAGAGTGGTCAGCGCGTAGGCGCGATACGAAGCTGATCGCGCGGCGTCCGTCTCGACGCGCGACAGGGCCAGCAGGCCGTCTGCGGTGATGGCTGCGGCAGACGAGTCCCGTGGCGCGTCATCGTCTGTCACGTCGAGGTCCCATGCGGGGATGCAGCCAGCGGGCACGTGGGAAATCCAGTAGTCAGCGGTGCGGCGCGCAGCGTCGAGGAGTCGCGCATCACCCGTCAGCCCAAATGCCTGCGCGAAACCGTTGATCGCCCATGCCTGACCGCGTGACCAGGTACTCGAAGTGCTGAGCCCCTGGCCGTAGATCGGTCCGGCGACCGCGCCCGTGCGCGGATTGAAGGCGAGACGGTGGCGGGTGGACCCGTCCGCCCGCACGAAGCTGTTCGCGAGGGTGAGCATGTGCTGCGCGCCGCGACGGACAAGCCGCTGGCCGTCGACGCCCCCCTCGCGCTGACCAACCTCGATCAGCATCGGTGCGTTCATCGCCGAGTCGATGATCACGCCCCAGCTCGCGCCGTAGTACGACGAGCGGAGTGCGTGCACGCGGCCGTTCCAGCGCGTCGAGAGACTGCGCGCCGCTGTGCGCAGTGCCGTCGCGTAGGCGTTCATCCGCACGGGCGATGGATCGATCCGCTCGCCGAGCCCTGCGGGCAGGCCCACCATGAAGCCCAGGTCGTGCGTGCCATGCCAGGACGCCACCGGCAGCACGCGCTGGGTGTACTCCTCTGCGAGGCGCAGCCATGCCGGGTCGGATGTGTGCTCGTACATGAGCCACAGCGAGGCCGGATAGAAGCCGGCCGTCCACGCGTATGCGCTGGTACGCACGTACGTGGAGGAGCCAGTTGCGCCGAAAGGCAGGGTCAACGGTCCGGACAGGGCGACGAGTCGCGTTGCTGCGATCGACCACACGCGGTCCTGCTGCGCGTCCGTGATCGCCTGTTGCTCCGCCGTGCACGTGACGGACGTCGCGGCATCGGTGACGGCAACGGCGGGACGCGGGTACGCGGTAGCAAGCAGGGCGACGAGGGCGACGACGACCGCCCCCGCAGCAGCAGTGCGTCGGCGCGACATCACACGGAGAGCACGACCTTGCCGGTCGCGGCCCCGTCGGCGATGACGGTGTGCGCGTAGGCAGCGTCCTTCAGGGGCAGGACGCGATCGATGACGGGGCGAACGACACCGGAGTGGACCCACGGCCAGACGGTGCGTTCAACCTGCCGGCAGATGGCAGCCTTCTCGGACTCGGGCCGACCGCGAACGGAGGTGGCGTGCAGAGAGGCGTTCTTGCGTAGCAAGGTGCTGATATCGAGTTCGGCCCTCACCCCCGCCTGCATTCCGATGATGACGAGGCGTCCGTCGCGCGCAAGTGCGGTGACATTGCGCTCCAGATAGGCCGCGCCCATGTTGTCGAGGATGACGTTCGCGCCGCGACCGCCCGTTTCGTCGAGCATGACCTGCACGAAGTCCTGCTCGTTGTAGTTGATCAGCACCTCTGCGCCGAGAGCGGCGCACGCATTCAGTTTCGCTTGGCTCCCGGCGGTGACGGCGACCCTGGCCCCGAGGGCCCGCCCGATCTGGATGGCCATCGTTCCGATGCCCGACCCGCCTCCGTGGATGAGGAGCCACTCACCCTCGCTCAGGTTCGCGACCATGTCGAGGTTGCTCCACACTGTGCAGGCGGCCTCGGGCAGGCCGGCTGCTTCAACCAGGCCGATGCCGGTCGGCACCGTCATGATCTGGCCGATCGGTACCGCGACCTTCTGCGCGTACCCACCGCCGGAGAGCAGCGCGACAACCTTCTCGCCGATGTGGTCCAGGCCGATCGCTGCACCGACAGAACTGATGGTCCCGGAGCACTCGAGGCCCAGGATCTCCGAGGCACCGGGCGGTGGCGGGTAGTTCCCTTGCCGCTGCAGGAGATCGGCACGGTTCACTGCCGTAGCGGCGACGTCGATGATGACCTCGCCCGGTCCGGGCGTCGGATCGGGCACGACCGTCCATTGGAGGACCTCGGGACCGCCCGGTTCCGCGAACGTGATCGCGTGCATGGCCTACCTCTCCACGGGGTTGTGCCTGATCACGACCAGTCGATCACCGGACTCGAGCCGGCTGATGGCATCAGTGTCGAAGCGATGGGAAACACCGGCGCGGATAACAGCCAAGACGATCTGGCCGTGAGCGTCAAGGTCTGCGGGGGAGACGCCCAGTTCGTCGCGGGTGATGTCGCGCTCGACGACCTCGAGCCCGCGACCGGAGTCGAGCAGGTCCTCCATGATCTCGCCAGCTGTGCTGGACACCAACGACAGGCCCAGCAGGCGACCAGCGGACTCCGCTGTCGGGATGACGGTGTTGGCACCGGACTGGCGAAGGATGTCGGCGTTCTGCGATTCGCGCACCGAAGCAACGATCTTCGCGTTAGGCGAGAGTCGGCGCGCAGTGAGTGTCACGAGGATCGAGGTGTCGTCCTCATCGGTAGCCACCACCACCCGCGCCGCACGTTGGATCGCGGCGTCGGTGAGGACCTCCTCGCGTCTCCCGTCGCCGACGACGCCGACGAATCCGTCGCGCGTGGCCTCGTCGATCGCGCCCTTGTCTGTTGCCACGACGACGATGTCGTTAGGGGGTGTTCCGGAGTCGCGGAGCGAACTTGCAGCCGCCCGACCCTTGACCCCGTACCCGATGATGACAGTGTGGTCATTCACGCGATTCCTCCAGCGGTTGGAACGCATTTGCTCGCGGGTGCGCCGCGTGAGTACCTCGATCGTCGTGCCGACGAGAACGATGAGGAACAGGAAGCGCAGTGGTGTGATGACGAGGGCATTCACGAGCCGGGATGACTCGCAGACCGGAGTGATGTCGCCGTATCCGGTAGTCGATAGTGACACTGTCGCGTAGTAGAACGAGTCAACCCAGGTCAGTCCACCGATGAGGCCACGATCCTGGTAGCAGCCCCTCTCCACGTAGACGATGACAGTCGTTATCGCCAGGGCTCCGAGGGCCACGGCAAATCGAACGGCAATGTTGCGGATCGGGCTGAACCGACGCTCGGGGAACCGCAAGGGTGGCGGTGCGGTCGGGTCGATGTAGGACGGGGTGGTGCGGCTACGTCTTGGCATGCATGCGTTCCCGGACGATCAGAACCGACACCGTGATGACACCCACGATGGCGATCATGCCAGCAATGAGGCTGGATACGCCGAGAAGCTTGAGAGCCGTTGCGAAGAGAACGACCATGAGCAGCCAGCGGAGTGCCTGGCCGTCATAGCGGGAGGACATGCGCGCACCGATCCACACTCCGGGAATCTGCCCGATCAGAAGCGACACGACGACCGCGATGCTGATCTCGCCGAAACCCGCGTGCGCAATGGCGCCGGCGATCAGCATCGGGACCGCCTGGGTGAGGTCGGTGCCGACGAGCACGGAGGGGCGAAGGAGTGGGTAGAGAAGCAGCAGGGTGGTGACGATGAGCGAGCCGGACCCGACGCTCGTCATGCCAACGAGAATGCCGACGCCGAGGCCGAGGAACACGGTGGGCACCGGCCGGACGGGCATCTCGGGCCCGAGCAAGTCGGTCTGACCGCGAAGCCCCTTCGCACGGCGACCGACCCACACCTTGGCGACCATCGCGGCAACGGCCAGGACCAGCACCCAGCCGATCCATGTTCGGATGGTGGCGCTGGCCTCGTCGGTCGTCAGCACGCGCGCGAACACCATCGTGCCGACGATCACCCCGGGGATCGAACCGGCGGAGAGCCAGGCGACCAGGCCCCAGTGGACCGTCTTCGCGCGGATATGGACCATCGCGCCGACGGGCTTCATGAAGGCGGCGGCCACGACGTCGCTGGAAACGGCGGTGGCCGGGTTGATGCCGAACAGCAGGACCAGCATCGGGGTGACGAGGGCTGCCCCGCCCATCCCAGTGAGCCCGACGATGATGCCGGCGATGAAGCCGCCCAGGGAGAGGGCGAAGTCGATGTCGGCGAACGTCACCGGGCCACCATAGCCACGATTCGGGGCATTGCCTACTTACTAGGCAGGGAAAGCCGGTTACGTGGCGTGCGGTCCCTCACGCCCCAGCAGGTCGAGGATCTCGACGACATCCCCGCGGAAGCCGGCACCCGGCGGCACGACGGCGATCGCGTCGGCGCCGGCCCAGCCTTCGAGCCCCGCGGGGCCTGTGGCGAGCAGGGGACGCGCCTGGGTCGCAGCGGCGGAGACCTCGAGGCGCACGGGCACGAGGGCCGTGTCGTCGGCATAGTCCGCCGGCACCGTGTCGTCCATCAGGACAGCCGATCGGCGGCGGCCATCGACCGGGTCGCCGCGCAGGGCCCGGATCAGCGGACTGGCGAGGGTGATCAGGCCGGCGAGAGCAGCCGACGGGTCACCGGGCAGGCCGATGAGGAACCGCCCGTCGGGCAGTCGGGCAAGGAGCATCTGGGCGCCGGGGGTCACGCTCACCCCGTCCACGAGCCAGCGAGCCCCGAGATCACGCAGCACCGCTCGCAGGTAGTTGTCCGGGCCCGGGGCGGTCGATCCGGTCGTGATGAGGAGGTCGACGTTGGCGTCCTCGATCTCGCGCAGGAGCAGGTCATCGGAGTCGGGGGCGCGGACGGCCGGGTTACCGCGCGCACCGAGCGCGCCGACGAAGGCCGGTACGGCGTGGCCGAGCGCATCGCGCACGCGGCCGTTCCGGGGCAGACCGCGATCCAACAGGTGGTTGCCGAGCACGAGCACCCCGACAACGGGCGGCCGGATGATGTCGATCTCGTCGTGGCCGCGCGCCGCCGCGAGGGTCAGGATGGCGGGGGTGACGAGGGATCCGGCGGTGACCATGGAATGACCGGCGACGCTGACGCTGCCCTGGCGGACGATCCCCTCGCCGAGATCGGGGCGCACCCGCTCGTCGGGGATGCCGGTGAGTGGGTCGTGGGCCATCACCTCGTGTCGCCCGTCTGGGCGTTGGCGCACGCTGGCCTGATCGCGGGCGATCACGGCATCGCAATGCCGCGGTACCGGCATCCGCAGCTCGACGACGGTGGCCCAACCTTGCGTGAGGACGTCGAGCTCATCGATGAGCCAGGGTCCCTCGCCGCAGACGGCGAAGCCCGCGAAGGCGGCACTGTCCGCTGGCGGGTCATCCTGAACGGTGACGAGGTGTCCGGACAGGATGTTGCCGGCGGCCTCGTCAAGACGGGCGGGTGTCGTTGGCAGGGGCCGGGCGGCAGTGGCGGCAACATGCCGGGCCTGCTGCCACGGCAGAACGCCGTCGAGGCCCATGGTGCTCACGGAGTCATGCTCGCATGCTCAGTGGGCTCAGTGGGCTCAGTGGGCACTGCGCCGCCCGCGGCGGGTGTCAGCTGGTCTTGGTGTTGGACTGCGGGGCCTGCTGCTGCGCCGGGGCCGGTGCCGGGGCCGGTGCGGGTTGTGCCTGCGGCTTCGGCTTGGCTACGGGCTGGCTCGGGGCGGGGTTCGCGGGCTGGGCTGCCGGTTGGGCAACCTGCTGCTCAGCGGGCTTCTTCGCCGGCTTGCTGGTCTGTGTCGACGCAGACGATGAGCTGGTGGATGACGAGCGCGCGGGCGCCGCTGCCTGCTGGCTTTGCTGGGCTGCCAGCCGCTGGAGCTTGGTGGCGGTCTTGATCAGCTTCGCGCGGTAGGCATCCAGCCGGTCCTTCTCGGCCGCCAGTTGGATGGCGTAGGCGTCTAGGTCGGCTTCCGTGAGGCCGCTGGTGGTGGTGGGCTCGACGGCGACCTGCTGGACGGGGGCCACGGGCTGGGCGACGGCCGCGGGAGCGCTGGCCTGCTGCGACTCCGCGGAGGCGGTGTTGGCTTCGATGGTCCGTGCGCCGACGAGGCCCACGATGCCAACGCACGTCGCGGTGGCCAGGCCGGCGGACAGGACCCGTTCGGGAGTGGAGGACCGCCGTAGGGGTGCGCGGCGGTGCTGGCGGCTAGTCATCGTCGCCCGACTCGTGATCGTCGGACTCGTGATCGTCGGACTCGTGCGACGAGGAGGTCGGAGCCGTGGTCGACGGTGCGGCAGGGGCTTTCTGGTTCACGACCCATTCGACGACGACGCCGCTCTCGCGGTCGACGTAGCCGGTGATGACCTCGCCGTTGGAGCGCGCGATCTTCACTGCCCAGGTGCTGTAGCCGGCGCGGTCAGCCTGCGAGATGTCGACCACGGAGGCGCCGTCGCCCTGCTTCATCACGACGCTGCGGGCCTCATCAGAGGAGACCGAGTTTGCGGCAGCCACGGTGGTTGGCTCGCTGCTCGCGGTTCGTGCCGGCTTGGGCTTGTGGGTGGCCTTGGGCGTGCTGGCCGCGGCCGGTGCCTGCTGCTGGGTGTTGGCCTGCTGGGTGTTGGCCTGCGGGGCGGCTGCTGGCTGGGCGGAGACCTCGGGGATCGCGGGCAGGTCGGCAGCATCAATCGACGGAAGGGCGGACGGGGCGAGAGTGATGGCGGGGGCGCTCTCGACCACGGGGGTGACGACGGGCTG
>CAIVQM010000246.1 GCA_903908025.1 uncultured bacterium | reverse complement strand
GGCACCTGGTAGAACCGGTTGGGCAGCACCTTCGGCCCGATCGGGACCGGCTCGAAGAGGATGGCGTGCCGTGGATCCATCATGATGCGTCGCTGCCCGTCATCGGACCATTGTGTCGGCCCGTGTATCGTTCTGCAGGCATCACGGCAGGTTGCCCGAGCGGCCAATGGGAGCGGACTGTAAATCCGTCGGCTTACGCCTCCGAAGGTTCGAATCCTTCACCTGCCACGCACGCTGCGGGGCCGTTCCTTCGGGAGCGGCCCCGCAGCTGTTCCGTCCCACTACCGTGCGCCCATGAACCTCTCCCGACTCGTCGAGGTCGCCGCGGGGGTGTGGGTTGCGACATCGCGCCGGTACGCCACCACGTCGACGGTGCTGCTCGACGGGATCGGCGGGGCGGTCGTGATCGACCCGGCGTGGGATCCCGACGAGCTGGCCGCCATTCCGGCTGACCTGGCCGCGCTGGGTGTCGACTGCGTGGCCGGCCTGGCCACCCATGAGCACTACGACCACGTGCTGTGGCACCCGGACCTGGGTGAAGTGCCCCGCTGGTCCAGCGCGGGCACGGTCGCCCACCTGTCGCAGGACCGCGAGGTGCTCCTGGCGCCGCTGGCCGAGTTCCTTACGCCGGACCTCATCGCGCTTGCCGGCCGCCTCGAGCCGCTCCCGGACGGTTCGCTGCCCTGGGCGGGGCCCGCTGCTCGTGTGGTGGTCCACGATGCGCATGCACCGGCTCATCTGGCGCTCCTGATCGAGGAACCCGGGATCCTGGTGGCCGGCGACATGCTCAGCGATGTCGAGCTGCCGATGCCGGCGCAGGACGATGTGACGCTCGAGACATACCTGACTGGTCTGGAGCGGCTAGCAGATGCGGTCAGCGCTGCGCGCGTGTTGATCCCCGGTCACGGCACGCCGACATCGCATCCGGTGGCACGCATGAATGCCGACCGTCGCTACCTCGATGACCTGCTGGCCGGACGGGTGAGCAACGATCCGCGCATCGCCGACCCGGAGAACGCCGACCTGCACATGGCCAATCTCGCTCGGGCGCGGCTCACTCGCTAGCGGGATCCGAGGGCGGCCAGAGCCGCCAGTGCGTCAGCCATTCGATCAGACGGCACGAGAAGGTGATCGTGGAAGTAGCCGGCGATCACATTGCAGCTGATCCCGACGTCTGCGAGGGCGGTGCTCACGGCCGCGGTGAGACCTACCGCAGCGAGTGCGGAGTGCACCTCGAGGGTGAGCCACCCGGCGACGAAGTCGTAAGGCCAGCCCTGCTCGTCAGCCGTCTCGCGTCGGACGACGCACGTGACGCCCTCGTCCTCAACGATGGTTGCGAAGCACTCAACATCCGGAGTCGCGGTGAGGGGAATGAACACGAACTCCCCCTCGCGCACGATCGGCCGGATGGTGGCGAGCAGTCGAGCAAGGTCGGTCTCGCCGCTCATGCACGACCCGATCGGGGCTGCTGCTGGGTGATGCAGTGGATGCCGCCGCCGCGGGCGAAGAGCGGGCGGGCGTCGACGAGGACGATCTCGCGACCGGGGTAGGCCGCGCGCAGGATGTCCGCTGCTCGCTCGTCGCCCGGATCGTCGAAGGCGCACAGGATCACGCCGCCGTTGACGATCAGGTGATTGATGTAGCTGTAGTCGACCCAGCCCTCCTCGTCGCGCAGCACATCGGGCGCGGGGACGTCGATCACGGTGAGGTCGGGGTAGCGGGCGAGGATCGCCCTGACCTCGGCGGTCACCGCATGATCCGGGTGCTCGGGGTTGCGCTGGTCGTGGATGAGCACGGTCGTCGGATCCGAGAAGCAGGCCACGATGTCGACGTGGCCGCGGGTGCCGAAGTTGTCGTAGTCGCGGTGCAGGCCACGGTCGAACCAGATGACGCGATCGGTGCCCAGGGTGCGTGCGAACTCATCCTCGACCTGCTGCTGCGACCAGTCGGTGTTGCGCCCTTCACCGAGTTGCACCGTGCGGGTGGCCAGGACGGTGCCCATGCCATTGACGTGGATTCCGCCACCCTCATTGATCATGGTGGACGTGATGACCGGCGTGCCGGCGAAGTCGCAGACGGCTGCACCGATGCGTGCGTCCTTCTCCCAGGTTGCCCACGAAGCCGCGCCCCAGCCATTGAAGATCCAGTCGACGCCGGCAACATCGCCAGCCGGGCCGACAACGAACGTCGGGCCGATGTCGCGCATCCAGGCGTCATCCAGGGGGGCCTCGACGATGTCGATCGCAGCGTCGAGGTACTCGCGGGCGATCGAGGCATCGGCGGGATCGGCCACCATCGTGACCGGTTCGAAGCGGACGATCGCATTCGCTACGGCCGCCCACGCCATGCGGGCTTCGGTCTTGTCCGCCTCGGCCTCACCGAGCGTGTAGCCCGTGGCTGGCCACGCCATCCAGGTGCGCTCGTGCGGCTCCCACTCCGCGGGCATGCGTACGTCGGCTGTCACGTGATGTCCAAGGGGTAGTGCACGCCGGTGATCGTCTCACTTGTGTCCCACAGCCGCCGGGCATCGGCAGCATTCTTGGCCGCCTTGGTCCGGTCGACGAGGCGGGGATGGCCGCGCTGCTCCAGGAAGCCGTCCGGCCCGATGTAGCTGTTGCCGGGCAGCCCGGGGGCGGTCGCCGCGAAGAGGGTCGGCAGGGCACCCATCTCGGCGGGCTGGCCGAGTACGCGGGTGGCCACGTCGGTCGGCTTCTCGAGCCACGAGCGGCCGCTCATCCGTGGGCCGACGGACTGCAGGTTCGTGACGGCGAAGCCGGGGTGGGCGGCCATGGCGTGGATCGGAATCGAGTTCGCGTCGAGCCGGCGCTGGAGTTCGGACGTGAACAGCAGGTTCGCGAGCTTGCTCTGCCCGTAGGCGCGCCAGGAGCTGTAGCTGCGTTCTCCCATGAGGTCGTCGAAGTTCATCCGGCCCATGCGGTGGGCCCCTGAGGAGACCGTGACCACGCGGGATCGGGGCTGGGCGACGAGGGCCGGCAGGAGCAGGCCGGTGAGGGCGAAGTGGCCCAGGTGGTTGGTGCCCAACTGCATCTCGAGGCCATCGGCCGTGAGCGTCCGGGGGATCGCCATGACCCCTGCGTTGTTGATCAGCAGGTCCAGGCCGTCGACGTGTGCCAGGGACCAGCGGTCGGCAAAGGCCCGCACAGAGGACAGGTCGGCCAGGTCGAGGACCTCGACCTCCACCGTGGCTGTCGGTGCCTCGGCCAGGATCCGGGCTGCGGCCTCGGCTCCCTTGTCCGTGTTGCGGACGGCCAGAGTGACGGCAGCGCCGTGAGCGGCCAGCTCCCGCGCCGTGTGGAAGCCGATCCCGGAGTTGGCCCCTGTGACGATGGCCGTCCTACCGGACAGATCGGGCATGTCGCGTGCGGTCCAGCGGAGGGCGTCGGTCATACGACTAGTCAACCGCGCCGGGACGATTGGTGCACATGGGGGCGGGTACGGACCTCGATTTCACGCGACGAGTCGCGCTCTTGTACGCTTGCGTGGCTTTGCGCCCCTTTAGCTCATTGGTAGAGCGCTCCCTTGGTAAGGGCGAGGTACCGGGTCCGATTCCCGGAAGGGGCTCGGTGGGGTGATGATTGCCCCATTGCAAGGCGGGGTAGCTCAGTTGGTAGAGCAAGCGGCTCATAATCGCTGTGTCGCCGGTTCAAGTCCGGCCTCCGCTACGCACCAGGCTGGTCATCCACGACTGGCATGACCGTCCTGCACGACCATCGTTCTCGGCGATTCCCTTCGCCGAGGCATCAAGGAAGAGGAAGACCAGTGGCAAAGGCAACCGACGTCCGGCCGAAGATCACGATGGCGTGCGAGGACTGCAAGCATCGCAACTACATCACCAAGAAGAACCGTCGCAACGATCCCGACCGGCTCGAGGCGAAGAAGTTCTGCCCGAACTGCCGCAAGCACACGAACCACAAGGAAACCCGCTAGTCGACGTCTCGTCCACGACGGCGTCGAGTCCCATGGCAGTCAATCCGGAGTACGTCGGACGGACGTACCCGCCGGGGCCGGCCTATCTGGTCGGGCGGGAGAAGATCCGCGAGTTCGCCACGGCTATCGGCGATCTCAACCCCGCCTGCCATGACCTGGCTGCGGCGAACGCACTTGGCTACGCCGACCTGGTCGCGCCACCGACCTTCCCGGTGGTCATGGCGATGAAGGCGGCAACGGCGGCCGTGAAGGATCCCGGCCTCGGCCTCGACTACACGCGGGTCGTCCACGGTGAGCAGCGCTTCGCCTACTCCCGTCCGGTCGTCGCCGGCGACGAGCTCGTTGTGACCGTGACCATCGAGGCCGTGCGGACGATGGCCGGGAACGACATGGTCACCACCCGCGGTGACGTGACCACCGTCGCCGGAGAACATGTGGTTTCGGCGACCACCCTGCTCATCTCCCGCGGTATTGAGGACGACTCATGACCAGCCGCGTCCGCCTCGCCGACGTCGAGGTCGGCACCCTGCTTCCGGCCCAGGCATTCCGTGTCGACCGGGCCGGTCTCGTCCGGTACGCCGGCGCGTCGGGCGACTTCAACTTCATCCACTGGAACGAGCGATTCGCCACGTCGGTGGGCCTGCCCAATGTCATCGCGCACGGCATGCTCACGATGGCGCTCGCCGGCCGCGTCCTCACGGACTGGCTGGGCGACCCGGGTGCGGTTGTCGAGTTCGGCACGAAGTTCACACGCCCGGTCGTCGTCCCCGACGATGCCGATGGCGCGACGGTCGAGGTCACGGGCAAGGTCACTGCGGTCAACGACGACGGCACCGCGCAGGTCTCGCTCACCGTGCTGTGCGACGGCGTCACGGTGCTCGGCAATCCGCGTGCTGTCGTACGGCTCGGCTGACGATGGCCGACTCCGCCCAGCCCCCGGCCGAGGTCGTCGCGCTCGCCGAGCAGCGAGCGGAAGCCCGCAGTGCCAAGGACTTCGCGCGGTCTGATGCGCTGCGCGACGAGATTGCCGCACTCGGGTTCGTCGTTACCGACACTCCTGCCGGCTATGCGCTGGCGCCGCGGCCACCGTTCGATGTCGTGACTCTCGACCGGCTCGGTGATGCAACATTCGCGGCAGATGCCCGATGTGCGGTCGCGTTGCTGGTCGACGGTTGGGCCGACGACGGCCGCACCTGCGTAGAGGCACTGCTGCGGCACACCCCCGACGATGTCGTCGTGGTCGCCCTCGACCTCGGCAACGTCGACGGCGCGGGGCTCGAACTGCATCGCCTCGCCCAGGACCATCCGACTCGGGTGATCGACCTGCATGCCGCGTCGACGATGGCGCAGGCGGGCTGGAGCTCGTCGCTCACGGCGCTGATGCAGGCGTGCGCGCCCGACGTGATCGCCGTCATGGACATCTCGACCGTGCTCGACGGTGATGCGCTCACGCCGCTGCTCGAACTGCTCGACGACGCGTCGGTGGTCGCTGCAGGCTGGCGCGGGGTCGATGTCGACCTAGCCGACAACTGGCGGTCCTTCGTCGACGCCGGCCCCGGCGATGTCGATGCGCTGCTGGGCTACCTACTCGTCGTGCGCAGGGCCGCCGCACTAGCCAGCCCACCGCACCCGAAGGCCCGCTTCTACCGCAACGCCGACATGGAGTGGTGCCTGGCGATGCGCGAGGCCGGTGGCCGACTCGTGGCCGGACCTGCGGGACTTCCCGTGCATCAGGAGCGTCACCATGGGTACCACGACAGCGATCCGGAGTACCGGGATCGGGAGTCGCGACGGACATATGACCGGCTGCTGCAACGCTTCCGCGGCCACCCGGATGCGCTCCGGCCGCGCACCGCCCCGTCGTCGGTATCGCCTGTCACCTAGGGTGGCAAGTGTGTCCACCCCTCGAACGCTCGCCGAGAGCACCACGCTTCGCATCGGGGGACCCGCATCCGCATGGGTGGTCGCCCGCACGGAGTCCGAGCTCGTCCTAGCTGTCACCCGGGCGGACGCCGAGGGGATTCCGGTGCTCCTCGTGGGGGGCGGCAGCAATCTGCTGGTGTCCGATGAAGGCTTCGCCGGCACCGTCGTGGAGATCGCGACCCGTGGTCTGGCAGCCGATACCGACGAGTCGGGTGCCACCGTCACGATCGCCGCAGGCGAGAACTGGGACACCGTCCTGGCCCACCTGGTCACTCGCGGCTGGGCCGGGGTGGAGGCACTGTCGGGTATCCCGGGTCGCACGGGAGCCACCCCCATCCAGAATGTTGGCGCCTACGGCCAGGAGGTCTCGCAGGTGGTCCATTCGGTCCGCGTGCTGGATCGCACGACCGGGGCCGTGCGCCGACTCGACAACGCCGCCTGCGGGTTCGGCTACCGGACCAGCGTCTTCAAGCGCGACCCGGCTCGCTGGGTGGTACTGAGCGTCTCTATGCGGCTGATCTCCGGCGGCCGCGGCTTCGTGCGCTACGCCGAACTGGCCCAGGAGATGGGCGTCTCGGTAGGCGACGAGGCATCCCTGGCCGACATCCGTGCGGCCGTTCTCGTCCTGCGCGGACGCAAGGGCATGGTGCTCGAAGATGCCGACCACGACACGTGGAGTGCGGGCTCCTTCTTCACGAACCCGATCGTCACGGACGAGGTCGCCGCTGGGATTCCCGCAGACTGCCCGCGCTATCCGGCCGCCGACGGAGTGAAGCTCAGCGCCGCCTGGCTCATCGAGAACGCGGGCATCGCCAAGGGCTTCTCCGTAGCCGCTGACTCACGCGCGGCGATCTCGAGTAAGCACACGTTGGCCCTGACCAACCGTGGGAATGCGCATGCTGCCGACATCCTCGACCTCGCGAGCGCCGTCACGACGCGCGTACGCGACGCGTTCGGCATCGAACTCGACATCGAGCCAACCCTGGTGGGGCTGGAGCGCTAGTGCTCACCGCGACTTTGCGGACCCGGGACCGTAGCCTTTCGCGCATGACCTTCAGCCGAGTTGCCGTCGCAGCCGTCATCAGCCTCACTACGGGTGCGATCGTCGCCGTGGGGCTCGCGTCCCAGGCGCAGGCGGGAGTGCCGGGCGATCCGCCGGTACCCGCTGCGGCGCAGGTGTGGTTTCAGTCGTTCCAGCGCCCCACCTTCGAGGCTCCATGCGTGGTGCCGAAGGAACTCGAGATCGCATGGCAGGCTGACTGGGACCAGTCGGAGAACCACTGGAGCAAGTCATGGGAGCGCTGGCCAGCCGGTGGCACGGGGGGCTGGACATGCTTCCGGTCAATCACCTGGGCCCCCGGTGAGCCCGTCGGCATCGGCGTTGGCTGACCTTCTGTGGGTGCGCCAGCAGCAGGCCGCTAGTTCGCCTCGGCGAGCAGGGCTGCCATCCGGCCCACGCCCTCGGTGATGTCGGAGTCCGATGTGGCGTACGACAGCCGTAGGTAGCCGGGCGTGCCGAAGGCTTCACCGGGCACGACCGCCACCTCGACCTCGTCGAGGATGAGCCCGGCCAACTGCGCGGACGATTCGATCGTGCTGCCGCGCAGGGTGCGGCCGACGATGTCGCGGACCGACGGGTAAACGTAGAAGGCGCCCTCCGGCATCGGGCAGGTGACGCCGGGGATGGCGTCCAGCAGCCCGACGATCAGCTTCCGGCGTCGGTCGAACGCGATCCTCATGTCGTTGACGGCGGACAGGTCACCGCTGACGGCAGCGAGGGCAGCGATCTGCGAGATGTTCGCGACATTCGAGGTCGCGTGTGACTGCAGGTTCGTCGCGGCCTTGACTACATCGGCGGGCCCGATCAGCCAGCCCACCCGCCAGCCCGTCATGGCATAGGTCTTCGCTACCCCGTTGACGACAACGCAGCGGTCGGCCAGCTCGGGTACGAGCACGGGCATCGATGTGAACTTCGCATCGCCGTACACGAGGTGCTCGTAGATCTCGTCGGTGACGACCCACAGTCCGTGGCTCACGGCCCACTCGCCGATGGCCTTGACCTCGGCGGGCGAGTAGACGGCACCGGTCGGGTTCGACGGTGAGACGAAGACCAGCACCTTCGTGCGATCGGTGCGGGCGGCTTCGAGCTGCTCGACGGTTGCCCGGTAGCCCGAGGTCTCGTCGGTCATGATCTCGACAGGGACACCCCCGGCCAGCCGGATCGATTCCGGGTAGGTAGTCCAGTACGGGGCCGGTAGGAGGACCTCGTCGCCCGGATCGAGCAGGGTGGCGAAGGCGTTGTAGAGGGCCTGCTTGCCACCGTTGGTCACGAGCACCTGGCTGGCCGACACCTCGTAACCCGAGTCACGATGGGTCTTGACCGCGACGGCCTCCTTCAGCTCCGGCAGGCCACCGGCAGGGGTGTAGCGGTGCCAGCGCTGGTCGCGACAGGCGGCGATGGCGGCCTCGACGATGTAGTCGGGGGTGGGAAAGTCCGGTTCGCCGGCCCCGAATCCGATTACCGGTCGGCCGGCGGCCTTCAGGGCCTTCGCCTTGGCATCGACGGCCAGGGTCGCGGACTCGGTGATGGCGGCGATGCGCCGGGAGATGCGGTGGTCGGCTCCAGTGCTCATGGGCTCATCCTTGCAGCCCGTCGGGACAGGCCCGAACCCCGTGGGGGGTGACCGGATTGGACCGCGCTGACGGACGGACCGTAGACTCCGTCCTCGAAGTACGTCGGCGGCAGCCTGCCCTCGGGCAAGTGATTGCAGGTCACGGCTCCGAAGGGTCGTAGCTCAATTGGTAGAGCACCGGTCTCCAAAACCGGCGGTTGGGGGTTCAAGTCCCTCCGGCCCTGCGAAGGAACGAAGAAGGACCGCCGGCGGGAGCATCCCGCAGGCTGGCAGCGAGAGGTAGGAAGGCATGACGGACACCGACGCCCTGCCCGACCGCGGGGCGGAAGGGCATGGTCGCAAGGACCGCGCCGAGGGCAGCGTGTTCACCCGACTCGCGCTGTTCATCCGTCAGGTCGTCGCCGAGCTGCGCAAGGTCATCTGGCCGACCCGCAAGGAGCTCATCGCCTACACCACGGTCGTGATCGTCTTCGTCCTCGTGATGGCCGGGATCATCGCCGCATTCGACTTCGTTTTCACCAGGGGAGTGCTGTTCGTCTTCGGATGATCCCGCCCGAAGCCCCAGGTGCCCCTGACGCAAGCTTCCCCGCTCTCGACCCAAGGAGAATGACCACCGTGTCCGATCAGGACCTCACGACCCCGACGACCGACCCGTTCGCGACGGCACCTGCCGCCGCCGAGGTTGGCGTGGCCGACGCTGCCGACGAGCTTGCCGCCGAGGAGATCGCCGAGGCGATCATCGAGGTCGAGGAGGCCATCGACGAGGCGGAGGCCATTGTCGAAGCAGAGGCTGAGCTTGAGGAAGCTGAGGCCGAGCTCGAGGTCGTGGCTGAGGCCGAAGAGCTCGTTGCTGAGGCCGAAGAGGCCGAGGAGCTTGAGGAGGAAGAGGAGGAAGAGGATCCGGCCGTCGCGTTCCGTGAGCAGATGCGCATCTCTCCCGGTGACTGGTACGTCATCCACTCCTACGCCGGCTACGAGAACAAGGTCAAGGGCAATATCGAGACCCGCATCACCACCATGAACATGGAGGACTACATCTTCCAGGTCGAGGTGCCGATGGAGGAGGTCACGGAGATCAAGAGCGGCGTGCGCAAGCTCGTCCGCCGCAACAAGTTCCCCGGCTACGTCCTCGTTCGCATGGACCTGACCGACGAGTCCTGGGGCGCCATCCGGCATACCCCGGGCGTCACCGGCTTCGTCGGCCACGGCCACCAGCCCGCGCCGCTGTCGCTCGACGAGGTCGTCGGGATCCTGGCCCCCGTGCCCGAGAAGAAGGCCACCGCCGGTGGCGGTACCTCCTCGTCCGGCGGCCTTGCTCCCGCCCAGCAGGTGGAGATCGACTTCGCGGTCGGCGACTCCGTCACCGTGGTCGATGGCCCGTTCGCCACCCTCCATGCCAGCATCTCCGAGATCAACATCGAGGCGCAGAAGATCACCGGCCTCGTGGAGATCTTCGGTCGCGAGACCCCTGTCGAACTGGCCTTCAGCCAGGTCGTCAAGAACTAGCACGACTAGCTCCACCGGCACGATCCTCGAGGGCGCCGCCTTCGAGGCAACGACAACGAAGGACCCGACACACCATGGCACCGAAGAAGAAGAAGGTTGCCGGCCTGATCAAGCTCCAGATCCAGGCAGGCGCGGCCAACCCGGCGCCGCCCGTCGGCCCGGCACTGGGCCAGCACGGCGTCAACATCATGGAGTTCTGCAAGGCATACCACGCCGCCACGGAGAACCAGCGCGGCAGCGTCATCCCTGTGGAGATCACGGTCTACGAGGATCGCTCGTTCGACTTCGTCCTGAAGACCCCTCCCGCCTCGCGCCTGATCCTCAAGGCCGCTGGTGTGGAGAAGGGATCGGGCATCCCGAACAAGACCAAGGCCGGCTCGATCACCAAGGCCCAGGTCCGCGAGATCGCCGAGACCAAGATGCCCGACCTCAACGCCAATGACGTCGAGGCCGCGATGAAGATCATCGAGGGCACCGCCCGCCAGATGGGTATCACCGTCTCGGCGTAGCCGAGGCGCATAGGACCGTCTCGGCGTAGCCGAGTAACCAACCACCAACCGTGGGAGAGCCAGCGCGGCTCGCCAACCACGACCTGCGAAGGAGCAGACATGAAGCGCAGCAAGGCCTACCGGGCCGCAGTAGAGAAGATCGACGCCGACGGGCTGTACGCCCCCCTCCAGGCTGTGCGCCTGGTCAAGGAGACCACGGCGACCAAGTTCGACCCCACCGTCGAGGTGTCCATGCGCCTCGGTGTCGACCCCCGCAAGGCCGACCAGATGGTGCGCGGCACCGTCAACCTTCCGCACGGCACCGGCAAGACCGCCCGGGTCCTGGTCTTCGCCAACGGCGAGAAGGCTGAAGAGGCGCGCGCCGCCGGCGCCGACTTCGTGGGTGGCGACGACATGATCGAGAAGGTCTAGGGCGGCTGGACCGACTTCGACGCCGCCGTGGCCACGCCCGATCTCATGGGCAAGGTCGGCACCCTGGGCAAGGTCCTTGGACCGCGTGGGCTCATGCCGAACCCGAAGACCGGCACGGTGACGATGGATGTCGCCAAGGCGGTTACGGAGATCAAGGGCGGCAAGATCGAGTTCCGCGTCGACAAGCACTCGAACCTCGCGTTCCCGATCGGG
>CAIVQM010000245.1 GCA_903908025.1 uncultured bacterium | reverse complement strand
TCAGACTGCCCTCGACCAGCAGGACGAGGCCGAGAACTCCGATGAACGTGCTGGCCGCCCAGGCCCAGCCCGGTGCCCCCTCGCGCAGCGCCCACCCCAGCAGCCCGGACAGGAAGGGGGCGCTCCCCAGCGCGATGAGGGCCGCGACGGCGACACCCGTGCGCGCCGTGCCGATGAAGAAGAAAGCCTGATATCCCGCAACGGCAACGCCCATGAGCCAGACGCGGGGTCGCCGCCACAAGGCAACCAGCGATGCCCCATCGCGACGCCAGACGACGAACGCCACCAATCCGGCGGCTCCGACGATCAGCCGCAGGGCCGCAACTCCCGGACCTGGGGCATCGGGAGCCAGCAGCTGCCGGATCGTGCCGGTCGTGCCGAACAGGAGCGCGGCGCCGAGGACGGCCAGCGCCGCCCTGGCCTTCGGCGTCACGTGGTCAACCGGGTGCGAACAGCGCCGTCCGATGAGCACACCAGCAGTTCGATGCCTGAGCCGGCCAGGTCGCGGAAGACATCGACATCGGCGGGCGTCGGATCCGAACCGACGACGACCGCTGCCTCGGCCCCACGTGCCCCCGCCGCGACTGCCTGCACCACGGCCAGGGACAGTGACGAGATCGACAGGGAAGGCAGCACGACATCGGCACCCGCGTAGGTGCGGCCCGTCTCGTCGCGCACTGCTGCGCCGGAGACGGCACCCACGCGGCCGCGGGCACCGCGAGCAAGTGCCACGAGCTTCGCGTCTTCCGCCTCGAGGGCGTCAGACATCATCGGCCTCCGGAGCCGTCGCATCATCGAGGACAACCCGCTGCGCCAGCACCGTGCCGATCCTGTTGCGCCGGCCGGCCCCCTGCTCGGCGGTCAGCCGCCAGCCATCGACATCGACGTTGGCACCGGGAATCGGCACGCGACCCAGTCGTTTGGCCACGAAGCCGAGAACCGTGTCGACGCCCTCCTCTTCGGAGTCGATCTCGATGCCGATGAGGTCGGCGAAGTCATCCACGTGCATCCGCGCAAGGACGCGGAAGGCGCCATCGGCCAGTTCCACTACCTCAGGGGCAGCCGTGTCGTACTCGTCGGCGATCTCCCCGACGATCTCCTCGAGGATGTCCTCGATCGTGACCAGCCCGGCGGTGCCGCCGTACTCGTCGACAACGACCGCCATGTGCACGCGCGCCGACTGCATATCGCGCAGCAGCGCATCTGCTGGCTTGCTGTCAGGAACGAAGTACGGTGCCCGCATCAGGGACTCGACGCGCTCGGACTGCTCGGCCTCGCGGTGCTCGAAGACGCGCCGAACGATGTCCTTCAGGTAGACGATTCCGATGATGTCGTCGGAGTTCTCACCGATGACGGGAATGCGGGAGAACCCGGACCGCAACCCGAGTGACATCGCCTGGCGAAGGGTCTTGCTGCGCTCGACGAAGACCATCTCCGTGCGCGGGACCATGACCTCCTTGGCGAAGGTGTCGCCCAGTTCGAACACCGAGTGGATCATCTGCCGCTCGTCGTCCTCGATGAGGTCATCCGCCTCGGCCTGATCGACCATCTCGCGCAACTCGGCTTGCGATGCGAACGGTCCTTCGCGGTAGCCCCTGCCCGGTGTCAGCGCATTGCCCAGCAGGATGAGCAGGCTCGCCAGCGGGCCAAGGATGATCGCCAGGAAGTGTGCCGGCCCAGCTGCGGCCATCGCGATGCGCTCGGCGTGCTGGCGCCCCAGCGTGCGGGCCGCGACCCCCACGACGACATACGACGCGATCACCATCAGCACGACTGCCAGGACCAGGGCGCCCACAGGTGAACCGCCCGGATCCGTCAGTGCATCGACGCAGACGAAACCGACGAGCACCGTCGCGGTGACGGTCGCCACAGTGGAGAGGAAGAGCAGGACGTTGACGTGCCTCGGCCGGTCCTGCAGGAGAATCAGCAGCCGTGCGGCCCGACGGTCACCCTCCCTGCGGGCATCGTCGACCTGCGAGCGGCTCACGCGCGCGATCGCTGTCTCGGCACTCGTCAGCAGTCCGGCGACGGCGATGAGCACGACGGCCAGAACGACGAGCCACGCATCGGTGGTCATGGCCGGCGCCAGCCCTCGAGCAGGGTGTCCTGCAGCGCGAACATCTCCGCGTAGTCGGCCTCAGTGTCGTGTTCGTAGCCGATCAGATGCAGGGTGCCGTGCGTGGTGAGGAACTGGAGTTCCTCGTCGAGACTGCGACCAGCAACGGCCGCCTGCGCCAAGGCGAAGGCCGGGCACAGGACGATGTCGCCGAGGATCCCCACGGTCGCCACCTCGTCGTCCGCTGCGCTCCGCAGTTCGTCGATCGGGAACGACAGCACGTCTGTGGGGCCTGGCTCGTTCATCCAGTCCTCATGCAGGGTCGTCATCCGCTCGATGTCGACGAGGGTGATCCCGAGCTCGCAGTCTGGGTGAAGCCGCAGGGCGGCAAGCAGGTACGTGGCGAGACTGTCGAGCGCTTCCGCGTCGCACGGCACACCCGACTCGTTCAGCACGGTCACCGCCGTCACGTGGCGCGCTTCGCGTCGTACTTCTCATAGGCATCGACGATGCGCCCGACCAGCTTGTGCCGCACAACATCGTGGGATGTGAGCCGGCAGAACGCGACGTCTTCGATCCCCTCGAGGATGTCGGAGACGACCCGAAGACCGCTCGTCGTGCCACCCGGCAGGTCGACCTGGGTGACGTCGCCCGTCACCACCATGGTCGACCCGAAACCGAGGCGAGTGAGGAACATCTTCATCTGCTCGGCCGACGTGTTCTGTGCCTCGTCCAGGATGATGAACGAGTCATTGAGCGTGCGGCCGCGCATGTAAGCGAGCGGGGCGATCTCGATCACGCCACTGGTGATCAGGCGCGGGATCGAGTCGGGATCGATCATGTCGTGCAGCGCGTCGTAGAGCGGCCGCAGGTAGGGATCAATCTTCTCCGACAGGGTGCCCGGCAGGAAGCCGAGTCGCTCGCCTGCTTCGACCGCCGGGCGCGTGAGCACGATGCGATTGATCTGCTTGGCCTGCAGGGCCTGAACCGCCTTGGCCACCGCCAGGTACGTCTTGCCCGTGCCCGCCGGGCCGATGCCGAAGACGATGGTGTTGTTGTCGATCGCATCGACATAGCGCTTCTGGTTCAGCGTCTTGGCGCGGATCGTGCGTCCGCGGTTGCTGAGGATATTGGCTGTGAGCACCTCGGAAGGCCGCGTGCCCGACAGCATCAGCGTGATGCTGCGGTCGACGGACTCAGCAGTGAGCGCCTGCCCCGTGCGCAGGACCGCGAGCATCTCACCAACAAGGGTGTCGATGATCCCGACGTCGGCAGGCGAACCCGAGACCGTGATCTCGTTGCCGCGAGCCATGATGTCCGTGGTCGGGAAGGCCTCCTCCACCAAGCGGAGGTACTCATCGTCCGAGCCGAGAAGCGCCACCATCGGCAGCGAGTGCGGGATCACGATGGTCGTCTGCGCCATGGGCGCGTCGGGTGCGGTCTGTGTCATCTGTGTGCCGATCAGCCGGGAGGCCAGGACAGGCTGCGGCCGCCCAGCAGGTGGAAGTGGACATGGTCGACGGACTGGCCGGCACCCGCACCGGTATTGGTGACAAGGCGGTAGCCCGACTCAGCCACCCCCTCCTGAGCCGCGATGGCACCCGCGACGACGAGCAGGCGGCCAGCAAGCGCGGGATCCGCCGCGGCGAGGTCGGCAGCG
>CAIVQM010000244.1 GCA_903908025.1 uncultured bacterium | reverse complement strand
GTGTCGCGGTGTTGATGCTCGGACTCGGAACCTGGGGCTGGGCGCTGCCCGCCGTTGTGGTCGTGGTCGGCTGGCTTGTCGCACGGTGGCGTGGCCGGGCCTGGGGGGCACTCGGATCGACCGAGCGCGACTCGGGTGTCGACCGACCGGTCGGGGCGGCCCTGGGCGTGGCCGGGCTCCTAGGTCTGGGAATGCTGGCCTACAACCTGCGGTCGTACCCACTCGCGTGGGAGGGCTCGTGGAGCGGCTACCACACCGACATGCCGTTCTTCGAGGCGCTTGCGACCTCCATGGCGCGCCTGGGCCCGCTCGACAGCATCTTCCTGCCGGGTGGGCAGGTGCGCTATCACTGGCTGGTCTACGGGTGGGCGGGGCAGGTGACCGAGGCCAGTGGGGCCGAGCCCTTCGTCGTGCTGACGCGGATCGTGCCGCTGGTGTCGATCATCGCCGGGTCGTTCATCGTCATCTCGTGGGCGCGACGGGTATCGAAGGTCTCGTGGGTGCCGTCGGTGGCAGCCGCACTCTTCCTCGTCGGCGGGTACCTCGGCGCCGTCTACGGCGGGGTGCTGACGGCTGACTCGCCCTCGCAGTCGATGAGTGTGGTGTGGCTTCTTGCCTTCACCGTGACGTACCTGCACGTGATGGCGAGCAGGGCGCGCACGGCATGGCTCATGGGACTGCTCGCCCTGCTGGCGTTCTCGATGACGGGCGGCAAGATCAGCGCGGCCGCGCCGGCCCTTCTCGGGGTCCTGGTGGTTGCCGTCGCAGCGATCGTGCGCCGCGATGCGTGGCGCGGGCGAGCACTCTGGGCTGCGGGAGTGACGTGGGTGGCGGTGGGTCTGGCCTTTGTGCTCCTGCTGTCCGGGTCCTCGGGCAGTGGCGGCCTGATGCTCGGCACGCTGATGGACCGGGCATCAAGCCAGCAGGGCCTCAATCCGCTCGATGGCCCCCTTGGTGTTATCGCGGGTACGGCGATCCTGCTGGTGGCGATCGGTGCCCGGTGGGCAGGCCTGCTGTGGCTCGTAATCGCTCGGGGGACGCGCTGGCAGCCAGCGACACTCTTCGGCGCCGGACTGGCCGTCGCGAGTCTTGCCGCCGTAGCAGCCTTCAACAGCACCAATGAGATCTGGTTCGCCGCTGCGGCGGCTGGACCGCTGTCGGTGCTCACCGCGGTCGGCGCGGGGGACGCGTCGGAGTATCTCGGGAGCGGGGATCGCCGGCGAACCATGCGCCTTGCCGTCATGGCCGCGGCATGGGCTGTTCTCGTCTACGCCACGGTCTGGGCGCTGTGGGCCACGGGTGCGTCCGGCGGCAACGTCTGGGTGAGCACCCTGCGATGGGCCGGGCCTGTTGCCGGAGTGGCGCTGGCACTTCTGGGTGGCTGGATTCTGTCTCGACGGTCGGGGAATGGTCGGCTCGTGGTGCGCGTCGTGGCTGGCGCCTGCCTGATCCTTGTGTTCGCCACAGTGCCGGGACGTCTCCTCGGCGTCGGCACTGGTCAGGTGGGGTTCCTGCAGAACGGGCTACGGAATGAGTGGTTCAGCCGGGGCGCCAATTCCGTGATGGGTCGCGACGTCGACATCGTCACCGACTGGACGGCCACCCAGATGGACGCGGCTCGATGGCTTCGTGAGAACGCCTCGATGTCTGATCTGCTGGCGACCAACCTGACGTTCGGTCCCTTTGTTCCTGCTGTCACCGGTCTTCGTACCTACGCCTCGGGAATCCTCTATCAAGCGGCCTACGGGCGCCCATCCATCGAGGAAGCCCTGCTGCGGAACGAGAACGAGTCGTGGGACTTCATCGTGACTCCTTCAGCCATGACAGCTGCACCGATGTGCGCAGCGGGGGTGCAGTGGATCTGGGTGGATCCCAGCCTTACCCCGGTGACGAGTTGGCTGCCCTGGGCCGAGGTCGCCTTCCAGACGGATGACGTCGCCGTCCTGCGCCTGATTCCGACGGCCTGCCCGACGTAGTCGTCTGTGTCCATGGGGCATGGCGATGACGGGCCCTAGGCTAGGCGTGTGCGCTATCTGGTGACCGGCCATACGGGCTTCAAGGGCTCGTGGCTGACCCTGCTGCTCCAGCAGCGCGGTCATAAGGTGTCGGGACTGGCGCTTGATCCCGAACCCGGTTCACTTTTCGAGTTGGCCGGACTCGACTCGATGCTGAACGACGATGCGCGCATTGACATTCGTGACGGCGAGGCGACCCGCGCAGCGGTACGCGATATCGCGCCGGACATCGTGATCCACATGGCCGCGCAGCCGCTCGTGCGCGCGTCCTATGCCGACCCGCGGTGGACGATGGAGACCAACGTGATGGGTACGCTCTCTGTGCTCGAGGCGATTGCGGCAACGCCATCGGTGCGGGCGGCTGTGATGGTGACGACGGACAAGGTCTACCGCAACGTGGGTCAGGCCGACGGCTACGTCGAGTCCGATGCACTCGGCGGCCACGATCCCTACAGCGCGTCGAAGGCGATGGCCGACATCCTCGTTTCGTCGTGGGTCGACTCATTCGGTGGTTGTCCGACTGGCATCGCACGGGCAGGCAATGTCATCGGCGGCGGCGATGTCAGCGCTGACCGGCTCTTCCCTGACCTGTTCCGCGGATTCGCGTCGGGGCAGTCCGTGGCGATTCGCTACCCCGAGGCGGTGCGGCCGTGGCAGCACGTCCTCGATTGCCTCAACGGCTACCTGCTGCTCGCTGACGCCCTTCTTGCGGGCGCTGTTACCGGGCCGTGGAACTTCGGGCCGGACCCAGCCTCCTTCCGCACCGTCGCCGAGACCGCCGACCTTGCCGCTGCGCTGTGGGGTGCTCCGGCGACCTGGGAGTCCGCTGGCGGCGACCACCCGCATGAGGCGGGCCTGCTCACGCTCGACGCCTCGCGGGCTCGCGAGGAGCTGGGCTGGCACGACCGCCTGGACTTCGACGAGGCGATTCATTGGACGGTCGATTGGGCGAAGCGGGTCGAGGCCGGCGATTCGGCACGCGACGTCACCATCGCGCAGATCGAGGCGTTCGAGGGCAAGGGCACCGCGTGACGGCGGATCGCCCGGAGGGCCGTCAGACAGCAGGGTTCGTTGAGCAGTCCGCGCGATTCGTGCGCACGCATATGGATAGCTACCCAGGGGCACCCGCGTGGGTCCTGGAGTCGGCGATCCTTCGCGAGGCGGGGATCGGGAGTGTCCTCGATGTCGGGTGCGGGCCAGGCAATTTCCTTGAGTCGACGGTTACTGCCTTCGGTGCCGCACGCGGCACCGGGGTTGAGCCCTCCGCGGACGCGACGGACCTGCTGACAGAGAAGTTCGCGAGCGATCCGCGGCTGGAGTTCGTCACTGCTCCGGCTCACGCACTGCCCTTCGAGACCGACAGCTTCGACTTCGTCGTGTGCTGGTCGGTACTCCACTGGGTCGGACGTAACGAGTACCTGCAGTCCCTGGGCGAACTGATCCGGGTGACGCGCAAGTTCCTCGTCGTCATGGACTTCGTTGCCGGGCGCGACTACCGCGTTCCGTACGGTCACGATGACCGCTTCTTCACGTACAAGATGGACTTCGCCCCCGCAATTCTGGCGAGCGGGGTCATGCAGACCCGCGACGATCGCCGCTGGTGGGAGGAGACGGATCACGGGATCCCGCACCCGGTATCCGCCGCTGATCTGGCGTACTTCGACGGCAACCCGATCAGTTACTCGGTGCGGCGGGCCTGCATCTTTGAGAAGGACTACGACGCGCTGCCCATCCGGGTGGCCTCTGACTTCGACCTCGCTACGGTTGACGAGTGAAGGCAGTCCTGCTCGCCGGCGGCCTCGGCACGCGCATGCGCGAGGAGACCGAGTACCGGCCCAAGCCGATGGTCGAGATCGGCGGCCAGCCGATCCTGTGGCACATCATGCGCAATCTGGCGCACCACGGGATCACCGACTTCGTCATCGCCTCGGGCTACAAGACCGAGGTGATCAACCAGTACTTCGTCGATCATCAGCACTACGTGCAGCAGGAGAGTCGCTCGGCAGACTCGCTGACGTACCGC
>CAIVQM010000243.1 GCA_903908025.1 uncultured bacterium | reverse complement strand
TCTGGGACGACACTTGGACCGTCGTGACGAAGGACCGTCGCTGGACGGCGCAGTTCGAGCACACGCTGCTGGTGACAGATGACGGCTGCGACATCCTCACCCTGCCAACCGGTTCCGACGAGGGGACACCGCGATGACGCACGCATGGACCGACACCATCTGGCCCCCGGATGTCCTCACCCTCTCCATCGACATCGGCGGCAGCGGCCTGAAGGCATCCATCGTTAACGCGCAGGGCTTCATGACCACCGAGCGGGTGCGCGTCGACACGCCGTACCCCTGCCCGCCCGATCGGCTCGTCGAGACCGTCATCGAACTCGTGCGCCCGCTGCTCAGCGTGCATCGCGTCTCGGTCGGCTTCCCTGGGCTGGTTCGACATGGCCACGTCATCGAGGTCCCTTCGCTGTCCCGCGCGGAGTATGGCGGCGAGCGCGACCGCGATCTCGCCGAGGCGTGGTACGGCTTCGATCTGGCTCACGCCCTCGCCCAGTCCTTCCAACTGCCAACCAAGGTCGTGAACGACGCCGACATGCAGGGCTGCGCGGTTGTCAGCGGAAACGGCCTCGAGTTCGTCATGACCCTCGGCACCGGGGTGGGCACAGCCCTCTTCAACAACGGCACCCTCCTGCCCCACCTCGAGTTGTCGCACGGGCCGTTCAAGGACGAGCAGACATTCGACATCGCACTCGGCAACGCACAGCGCAAGGAGATCGGCAACGACCGCTGGGTCAAGCGCGTTCGCAAGGCGATCGCAGCGTTCGACGACATGCTGTTCTTCGACCGCATCTACGTCGGCGGTGGCAATGCCAAGCACCTGTCGGCGGTGGACATCGGCGCCAAGGGCGAGATCGTCCCCAACACGTCCGGGATCCTCGGCGGCGTCCGGGTCTGGGACCTCGACGCGTGAGCATAGAAGTTCGCTTTTCAACTACATCGGCTACACTCGGCCTATGACCCAGTGGCTGAGCGAGGAAGAGCAACGCAGCTGGCGCGCCTGGCTCGCCGCATCACTGCTCCTCCACGACCGGCTCACCCGCGAGATGCAGTCGCAGCATGGGCTGACGATGGCGGACTACGAGATTCTCGTCCGACTGTCCGAGATCCCAGACCGACAGATGCGCATGAGCGATCTTGCCGAGGTGACCCTCTCCTCCCGCAGTCGCCTCTCCCACCAGATCGACCGGATGGAGAAGGCCGGACTCGTCGAACGGCGGTCCTGCGCCGACGACCGCCGCGGGGCCTTCGCCGCCCTGACCGAGGTTGGCTACCGCACCCTCGTCGACTCCGCCCCGGATCACGTGCGGAGCGTCCGCGCGCACCTTGTCGACCAGCTCACCCCGGCACAGTTCGCCTCTCTCGGTTCGGCGTGCCAGCTCGTCGCCGAGCATCTTGCGGCCGCCAACGAGGTCTGAACTCCCCCGCGACACGCTGCCGGCTCCCACGGGTCCCGCGACCGCGGTGTTAGCGTCAATGCCATGGATCCGAAATCCGGTCACCTCAGGGATGTCACCACGGAGTCCGGCGGTGATGCACCCTTCGAGTCGTTCACCGACGAGGAGATCGACGCACTGGAGACCCTCGCCGAGTTCGAGGCCGAGCACCGCAGGATCCTGGCCATGCAGACCCTGTTCTACAAGCGGCGCAAGGCGGGCGGCGCGGCCTGATCGGCACGCTGCGGAATGCTGGCGGGGGACGAGCCAGCCATATAAGCCGGATTCTGTGATCAGCCGAAGCTGACCGGTGATCATCCATCTGCGACCGCTGTTGCCAGCGGCCTGTTGCGGTCTACCTGCAGACATAGAGCGGGCCGCTCGTCTGCACAGGCCTTGCGGCCCTTTTGACCTTGCTCCGGGTGGGGTTTACCGAGCCGCATGAGTCACCCCATGCGCTGGTGGTCTCTTACACCACCGTTTCACCCTTACCAGTTGCCTGGCGGTCTGTTCTCTGTGGCACTTTCCCGCGGGTCACCCCGGGTGGGCGTTACCCACCACCCTGCCCTGTGGAGTCCGGACTTTCCTCGACCCGCTTGCGCGTGCCGCGATCACCCGGCTGGCTCGTCCGACGTCAGGCTACCGCAGGCCGCTCAGCCACCAACGTGAACAGGACAGGCAGGGGCTCCGCGGGCGCCCCGTTGGCCCCCGTGCCCAGCCGGAGGCGGAACATGCCGTCCTCCTCCTGCACGAGGATGTCACCGCGCGGATCGAAGGGTGCCTCCACATGCTCGATGAGTCGGACGATGGCCAGGCCCGCGTCGAGGGCGGCGTTCACAGTCTCGCCGATCGACCAGCCGTACTGGTCGATCGACCACGTCAGGTCCGCATCGGGGTTGGCGTAGGAGCCGGTGCCCTCGTAGTGACGCAGCCCATCGTTGATGTAGGGGAAGTCCACGACGAGCGGATCAGCCTTCTCCGGCATGCACACCAGCGGGTGCAGTTCGAGGAGCATCAGTCGGCCACCGGGTCGCAGCAGCGCGGCCGCGCCCCGCATCCAGGCCTCGAGGTCGGCGATCCAACTGACGACGCCGATCGTGGCGTAGACCACGTCGAACGCCCCGTGGAACTCCGCGAAGGCAGCCGACGCAAGTTCCTGCGAATCCGCCTCCACGGTCCGCACCTCGACATCGCACTGACCTGCTAGGTCCTGCAGTCGCGCCAGCGCCGTAGGCGAGAAGTCGAATGCCGTGACGTGCGCACCCAGACGCGCGAGGTGGATGGAGTCGATGCCGATATGCGACTGAACATGAGCGACGGCGAGTCCATCGACCCCCAGGCCTCGCGTCGCGAGTCCGAGCGCGTCTACCTCCATCGGTCGAAGCGACATCCCGCCACTGACCAGGGCGGGAATGTCGTAGTAGATGTCGTTGCCCGTGCCGTGGAAGGCGGCAAGGTC
Organism: uncultured bacterium; assembly: GCA_903908025.1. GTDB lineage: Bacteria > Actinomycetota > Actinomycetes > S36-B12 > S36-B12 > UBA10649. The sequence continues at coordinate 67 of CAIVQM010000243.1, read as the reverse complement.
CTCCCAGTGTCCGAGGTTTCCGGAATCCGCCACGTTCCTGCCCTTCGCTAGCCTGCGCAATGTGCTC
>CAIVQM010000242.1 GCA_903908025.1 uncultured bacterium | reverse complement strand
CGGAATCGATCTCACCGGTGACGACCTGCGGCAGCGATACGACGCAGTCGTCGTGGCGATCGGTGCGACGGCCTGGCGTGACCTGCCGGTTCCCGGACGTGAGCTGAGCGGTGTCTATCAGGCCATGGAGTTCCTGCCGCTCGCGAACCGGGTGCAGCAGGGCGACCTCGACATCTCGCCGATCGACGTGGGCGGCAAGCACGTCGTCATCATCGGCGGCGGTGATACCGGTGCCGACTGCCTCGGCACGTCGCTCCGACAGGGAGCGGCCTCGGTCACGCAGCTGGAGATCCTGCCGACCCCGCCGTCGGCGCGGCCCGACAGTCAGCCGTGGCCGACCTACCCGATGACCTACCGAGTCTCGAGTGCCCACGAGGAGGGTGGCGATCGGCTCTTCGCCGTCTCTACGGAGCGATTCGTCGACGATGGCGAGGGCCGGGTGCGTGCCCTGCAGCTCGTCGAGGTGGCGGCGCACGATGGCGGGTTCCGTCCCGTCGAGGGCTCCAGTCGGGAGATCCCGGCCGACGTGGTCTTCCTGGCGATGGGCTTCGTCGGTCCCGAGGCCGGCGGCCTGATCGAGCAGTTGGGCCTGAGCCTGACCGAACGGGGTGCCATCAGTCGGGATGCCGGCTACCGGTCGGACGTCCCCGGGGTCTTCGTGGCGGGCGATGCCGGGCGCGGGCAGTCGCTCATCGTGTGGGCGATCGCCGAGGGCCGAGCGGCGGCCGCGGCCGTCGATGCCCATCTCATGGGCAGCACGAACCTGCCATCGCCCATCCCAGCGACGGCGCGCCAGCTCCTCGTGTGACCCACGGCACCCCTGTAACCGCTTACGGGTAAGGTTCCCCTCATGCGTCGTGCGAAGATCGTTGCCACCCTAGGTCCGGCCACCAGCTCTCTCGAGAGCATCCGGGGCCTGGTGGCGGCCGGCATGGACGTGGCCCGGCTGAACCTGTCCCATGGCAAGCACGCCGATCACCTGGTCGCCTACAACAACGTCCGGACGGCGGCCGACGAGTCGGGCCGGGGCGTCGGGATCCTCGTCGATCTGCAGGGACCCAAGATCCGCCTGGGCCGATTCGCCTCGGGTCCGGTCCTGCTGGAGAACGGCGCGGAGTTCATCGTCACCACCGACGACGTCCCCGGCGACAAGACCATGGTGTCGACCACCTACTCGGGGCTGCCGAGCGATGTCAGCCCCGGCGACCTCGTGCTCGTCGACGACGGCCGCATCGAGCTCAAGGTCACGCGTGTCGACGGCAACAACGTCCACACCGTCGTCATCGAGGGTGGCCGCGTCTCGGACAACAAGGGTTTCAACCTGCCGGGCGTCGCCGTCAGCGTCCCGGCGATGTCGGAGAAGGACCGTGAGGACCTTCGCTGGGCCCTGCGCACGGGTGCTGACCTGATCGCCCTGTCGTTCGTGCGCAGCGCCGCAGACATCGCCGACGTGCACGACATCATGGACGAGGAGGGCATCCGCCTGCCTGTGCTGGCCAAGGTCGAGAAGCCGCAGGCCGTCGACAACCTCGAGGAGATCATCGCGGCGTTCGATGGCGTCATGGTCGCTCGTGGCGATCTGGGCGTCGAACTCCCGCTGGAGGCCGTTCCACTGGTGCAGAAGCGCGCCATTCACCTGTGCCGTGAGGCGGGCAAGCCGGTCATCGTGGCAACGCAGATGCTCGACTCGATGGCCGTGGCGAACCGACCGACGCGGGCTGAGGCGAGCGACGTAGCGAACGCCGTACTCGACGGCGCCGATGCACTCATGCTGTCGGGCGAGACCAGCGTTGGAGACCACCCGAGTTTGGTCGTCGAGACGATGGGGCGCATCATCGAGCACGTCGAGACCGAGGCGCTCCATGAGCTGCCGTCGCTTTCCGACCCCTGGACCGGCTCGACGGCGCGCGCACTCACGCACGCTGCGGTCGACGTTGCGGCCGGCGTCGACGCGACGCACCTGATCGCCTTCACCGAGACCGGATCATCGGCACGACTGATCGCGCGGTGGCGCCGACGTACGCCGCTGCTCGCGTTCACGCCGAATCCGCGCGTGCGCAGCCAGCTCTCTCTTGTGTGGGGTGTCGAGACGTTCCTGGTGCCGCAGGTGCAGCACACCGACGACATGGTGGTCCAGGTCGACAAGGCCCTGCTCGACATCGGCCGGGCCACGTTCGGCGACCGCGTGGTCATCGTTGCGGGCGTGCCCCCGGGCGTTCCCGGCACCACGAACGGCATGCGCGTGCACAAGATGGGCAGTGCGGAGAAGGGCGGGGGGCTCTAGCCCGTCACCCGCCGCGCCCCCGGATCGTGATCGGCGTCGGGGGCCGATAGGCTCGCAGTGTTCGACATCCTTTAAGCCCGTCCAGAGAGGCGGGGAAGGGGGTCCTGATGGATTCTTTGCGCGCCCACGTCGTACTCGACGATGCCGATATCGGCCGGGCGATCCGCCGTATCGCCCACGAGATCGTGGAGAAGTCCCGCGGCTCCCAGTCCTTGATCCTGCTGGGCATCCCGACTCGCGGTGTCGCACTTGCCCACCGGATCGCCGCGGCGATCAGCTCCATCGAGGGCTCCGAGGTCCCCGTCGGCTCGCTGGACATCACGCTCTACCGCGACGACCTGCGGCTGCGGCCAGCCCGGGCTCTGGTGCCCACGATGATCCCGCCGGGCGGTATCGATGACAAGACGGTGATTCTGGTCGACGATGTCCTCTACTCCGGCCGGACGGTGCGGGCCGCGCTCGATGCGCTCAACGATGTGGGTCGGCCAGCAGCGGTCCAGCTGGCGGTGCTCGTCGACCGCGGTCACCGGCAGCTTCCGATCCGGCCCGACTATGTCGGTAAGAACCTGCCCACCTCGCTCGCCGAGCAGGTGCGAGTGGAGGTCGCGGAGGTCGATGGCTCCGACCAGGTCACCATCCTGGGTGAGGAGCGGTGAAGCACCTGCTGTCGGCCGCCGACCTCAGCCGCGATGATGCCATCCTCGTCCTCGACACGGCCGCAGAGCTTGCTGCCGTCACCGACCGGTCGGTGAAGAAGCTGCCCACACTGCGCGGCCGCACCGTCGTGAACCTGTTCTTCGAGGACTCCACCCGCACCCGCATCTCCTTCGAGGTGGCAGCCAAGCGTCTGTCCGCCGATGTCATCAACTTCGCGGCGAAGGGGTCGTCGGTGTCGAAGGGCGAGAGCCT
>CAIVQM010000241.1 GCA_903908025.1 uncultured bacterium | reverse complement strand
TGACGACGAGGGGAGCCGTCGCGAAGCCGAACTCCTCCGCGCCGAGCAGCGCGGCGATGACGACATCGCGGCCGGTCTTCAGCTGTCCGTCAGCCTGCACGACAACGCGGTCGCGCAGGCCATTGAGCAGCAGCGTCTGCTGCGTCTCTGCCAGTCCGAGCTCCCACGGCGCACCGGCATGCTTGAGGGAGGTGAGCGGCGATGCACCCGTTCCACCGTCATGGCCCGAGATGAGCACCACATCGGCATGGGCCTTCGCCACGCCCGCGGCCACCGTGCCGACTCCGACCTCCGAGACCAGCTTCACGTGGATGCGAGCCCGTGGGTTCGCGTTCTTGAGGTCGTGGATCAGCTGGGCGAGGTCCTCGATCGAGTAGATGTCGTGGTGCGGTGGCGGCGAGATCAGTCCGACACCGGGCGTCGAGTATCGAGTCTTGGCAATCCAGGGGTAGACCTTGTGCCCCGGCAGCTGACCGCCCTCACCGGGCTTGGCCCCCTGGGCCATCTTGATCTGGATGTCGTCACTGTTGACGAGGTAGTCGCTTGTCACGCCGAACCGACCCGATGCCACCTGCTTGATCGCGGATCTCTTCGAATCGCCATTCGCCATCGGGACGAAACGTTCGGGATCCTCGCCCCCTTCACCGGTATTCGACTTCGCGCCCAGGCGGTTCATCGCGATAGCCAGAGTCTCGTGCGCCTCCTGCGAGATGGAGCCGTACGACATTGCACCCGTCGAGAACCGCTTGACGATGCTCGATACGGGCTCGACCTCGTCGATGGAGATCGGCGGCCGAAGACCGTCCTTGAATCGGAACAGCCCCCGCAGCGTCATGAGTCGCTCCGACTGCTCGTCCACCCGCTGCGAGTACTCGCGGAACACGTCGAATCGCTTGTTCCGCGTGGCGTGCTGGAGTCGGAAGACGGTCTCGGGGTCGAACAGGTGCGGTTCGCCCTCGCGGCGCCACTGGTACTCGCCGCCGACATTGAGAGTGCGGTGAGCCGGCGCGATGCCCGACGGCGGATAGGCGACCCGATGACGCATCGCCACCTCCTCGGCGATCACGTCGAGGCCCACGCCACCGAGCTTCGAGGCAGTGCCGGTGAAGTACGCGTCGATGACCCCCTGCGACAGCCCGACCGCCTCGAAGATCTGCGCACCGCGGTAGGACGCCACCGTGGACACACCCATCTTGGACATCACCTTCAGGACGCCCTTGCCGAGCGCCTTCACCATGTTGCGCATCGCCTTCTCCGGCGTCACGTCGGCGAGGACTCCCCGGCGGACCAGATCCTCGACCGACTCAAGCGCCAGGTACGGGTTTACGGCGGCAGCGCCGTAGCCGATGAGCAGTGCGACGTGATGCACCTCGCGGATGTCACCGGCTTCGACGAGGAGTCCGACCATGGTGCGCGTCTTCGTGCGCACCAGGTGGTGGTGGACGGCTGCACACAGCAGGAGTGACGGGATCGGTGCGAGCTGCGCGTCGCTGTCACGATCGGA
>CAIVQM010000240.1 GCA_903908025.1 uncultured bacterium | reverse complement strand
GCAGCCACGGCAGGTGCAGGGCGTCGAGTCCACGCAGCTGGTCATTGGCGAGCGCCTTCGTGGGTGACAGATAGAGAGTCGTGGAACCGCGACCGTCGGGCGCACGCGTGCCGTCATGAATGCGCGTCAGTGCGAGCATCCCGAAGGCCAGGCTCTTGCCCGATGCCGTGCCGGTGGCCAGCGCCACGTGGGTGCCGTCGTATGCGGCTTGGGCTGCCTGGGTCTGGTGCCGCCATGGTTCGGTGATGCCGATCCGTGAGTAGGCGTCGGTGATCTCGTCGTCGACCCAGACTGGCCAGGGGGCGTAACTGGCCGGGCGAGCGGTGATCTCGTGCACATGCACGAGCCGGTCCGGGCGCCCATGCGACAGCCGCTCCAGGAGGCTGTCGTCGGCGGCTCGCATCACACCATTGTGGGGCGACGGGGTGACGTCCTGTGCCAGAGTAGGTGTGTGGACTTCTCGGTTGATGTCGTGCCGCACGCGGACCGCACGGTGGTGGCTGTCGTGGGGGAGTTGGACGTGCACACCGCGCCGATTCTCTTGGCGGAGCTGGAGCCGCTGTCCCGGCGTCGCGGCATGGCGCTGATCGTTGATCTCTCGGATGTGCCGTTCATCGATTCGACGGGCCTGGGTGTGCTGGTCACCACGCTGAAGCACGTGCGTGAGGTCGACGGTTCTCTCGATGTCGTCGTTTCGGCCCCACGTGTCCTGAAGGTCTTCGCCCTGACCGGGCTTGATGTCGTCATCCCGCTGCACGCGACTCTCGCCGAGGCACTGCCGCCTGCGTGACCAAAGTCACGAATCATGTAAGGGCTGTCATCCGGGCCTTCCTGAACGGGGATAGCGCCCCTGCGTAGACTCCGCGAGACTGCGGCACCCGGAGGCTCTGGGCAGCCGCCATTTTCCACAGTCCGACCGGGGCTCGTCCCCGTCCGGGCACATACCGAGGAGACCCATGATCGAGTTGACCGGGAGCAACCTGACGATTGTCTTCGTCGTTGCCCTCATCGGGCTCGCCGCGCTGGGCGTCGCCGCTGTCCTCGTACGCGAGGTGCTGGCCGCCGATGAAGGCACCGACCGCATGAAGGAGATCGCAGGCGCCATTCAGGAGGGCGCTTCGGCGTACCTGAACCGCCAGTTCAAGACCCTCGCGGTCTTCGCGGTCATCGTCTTCTTCGTGCTGTTCCTGCTTCCGGCGGAGACGACGAGCGAGCGGATCGGCCGAAGCATCTTCTTCCTCGTCGGTGCGGTGTTCTCCGGCGTGACCGGATACACGGGCATGTGGCTGGCAGTGCGCGGCAACGTGCGCGTGGCTGCAGCAGCGCGCGAGGGTGGCGAGCAGAAGGCCATGAAGATCGCCTTCCGCACGGGTGGCGTCGCGGGCATGTTCACCGTCGGCCTCGGCCTGTTCGGTGCGGCACTCGTCGTCCTCGTCTACAAGGGCGATGCCCCGAAGGTGCTTGAGGGCTTCGGCTTCGGCGCGGCGCTGCTCGCGATGTTCATGCGAGTCGGCGGCGGCATCTTCACGAAGGCCGCTGACGTCGGCGCCGACCTCGTCGGCAAGGTCGAGCAGGGCATCCCTGAGGACGACCCGCGCAACGCGGCCACCATCGCGGACAACGTCGGCGACAACGTCGGCGACTGTGCCGGCATGGCGGCCGACCTCTTCGAGTCCTACGCGGTCACCCTCGTCGCGGCCCTGATCCTGGGCAAGGCGGCCTTCGGTGAGCTCGGTCTCGTGCTGCCGCTCGTCATCCCGGCGATCGGCGTCATCACGGCCGTCATCGGCATCTTCGCGGTCTCGCCGCGCGCCAGCGATCGTTCGGGCATGTCGTCAATTAACCGCGGCTTCTTCCTGTCTGCCGTGATCTCCGCGATTCTCGTGATCGCAGCCGTGTACACCTGGGTACCTGCAAGCTGGGATGGCATCGCCTCCATTGGCG
>CAIVQM010000239.1 GCA_903908025.1 uncultured bacterium | reverse complement strand
TGGTAAGACGGTCATGAGCTGGTGGTCGATGGCAATCATCGCCACCGCCGCGGTCCTGGACGTCATCCTGTTCGCCTGGTTCTGGGCCCACCGCAAGGAGGAGTAGTGATCCGGATCGTCAACAGGCGGGGCTGGCATCCGGTGGGGATGGGTTTGTCGGCGTACCTGCTGGTCCTGCTCGCGTTCAACGTCACCGACTCCGGCGTCCTGAGTAGCGCGATCCTGTCCGATCTGATCGTCGCCATGACAGCTGTCGCCCTCGTCTCCCTCTGCGGCGGATGGTGGTGGACGAACCAGCGTCTGACAGAGTTCGGATTCCTGACTACTGGGGCTGCGCTGGTGACGCGGAGCGTGTTCCTGCTCCTACAGGAGTGGTCAATCATCGGTGCGTGGCTCGGCATGGCGGTGGCGATCATCGCCATCGGGTCCTACGTGCAAGAGGGCCATAGCCGCCAGAGGGAGCGCCTGAATGTCACCGGGAGTTGACAGTGCGATAGCGGTCCTCGCCGGGGCTGTCGCTGCTGCTATCGGCCTGTGGGCGAACTTCACATGGGGGCCGTCAGCGAAGGAATCCCGGGACGAGCGTCACCGTGACAGCGGGAACCGCAGGCGTATCGACCGGCGCCTTCACGACAAGCAGGACGACAACTGACTCCCGATGAGCGCGACGCGCTGGTTACCCGGATGCGCAGCATCACCGACGACGCCCTGGCCACCGAGAACGCCCGGCTGATGTTCGTCGCAGGCGCGATCTACGCCATCGAGAAGGCGATCGAGATCGTCAAGCAGCACACGGAAGGGGACCAGTGATGGACAAGGTCTGGACGTGGCTCGCAGCCACCCCGCTCGGCTCGGCATTCAAGATGTTCCTCGCGATCCTCCTCGGCGCCGTCCTGCTCACCTGGACGTCCGAGGGGCAGATCAGCTGGGACCACTGGCAGACGTGGCTCATCGGCGCCCTCGCGATCGCCACCCCCATCGTCATCAACTGGCTCAACCCCGCCGATGGCCGCTACGGCAGGGGCGCATCATGAGCGAGCACCTGATGGACGACATCGCCACCAGCGACGACGACCTGCCCATCGACCCCGAGCCCCTCCCGGAGGACGACGGCCGCGGGAACGGACCGGCGTCATGACGATCACCTACCTGAAGCCGAAGCCGAAGCACATCCAGGCCGCATTCAACGACCACCGCGTCGACTACGTCGAGCATGCCAAGTGCAGCCTCGGACGTTCCACGTGGGCATACGGGCTCCGTGCTGCGACGTGCCATCACACGGCCGGACGCAACTCCGCGGACTACCTGGCGACCGAGTGGAACCTGCCCGGCGCCAACACGGTCATCAACAACGGCCAGTACAACGGCGCCGAACGCGACGGCCGCGCCGTGATCCTGTCGTGGGGCGACTGCTGGCATCCCGGCCAGGGCGGCCCGTGGGGTGGCGTCTCCGGTGAGGACTCCCTGCACCTGGTGTCGTGGGGTATCGAGATCGAATCCCTCGGCACGCTGCGCGACATTTCAGGTGCGCAGGTTCAGACGGTCGGCAGGATGCTCGCCGCCCTGGTCGACCTCGGCATGCCGATCGACCACATCCACCGCCATGGGGACTGGACCGACGCAACCGGCCCCGTCACCGGTCCCCTGCGCCGCCGCTCCGACGGTCACACGACCCTGGGGCGGAAGATCGACACCCGCAAGGACAAGGGCTACACCACCGGGTTCTGGCAGACCGCCGCCGCGCACCATCGCATCGTCGACCGCACCGGCGTCACGAACCCGGCCACGCCTGTCCGCGGGGACCTGTGGGACGGGACCGTCCCCTACCTCGACGTCATCCTGGACGCCCAGCACACGACCGTCGCCTCGCAGGCCACCTATCGACTCGCCGCCCGCCTGCACGATATCGGCCACTACGCCGGCGTCCCCCAGGCCGGCGTCACCGCCTACCCGCGGAAGGCGATCGCCCACTGGCAGGCCTCGCGCGGATACGCCGCGACCGGCAACTGGGGCCCCAAGGCCCAGACCCTCCTGTTCGGCGAGGCCGCGTGATCTTCCCCGTCCCGCTGTGCGTGCCGATCACCTGGTCCATCGACACCACCGGCCTGAGCCACCCCGGCCGCACCTCCGTCGCCGTCGGCCGCGCCTTCGACGAATGGTCCGCCGCCACCGGGCTCCGCTTCCAGTGGGTGTCCAGTGGTGGACGGGTCAGTGCCGTGTTCCACCCCGTCGATCCCCGCTGGCTGGCGTACGCGCTCGAGGACGTCATCGTCGTAGACCCTGTCGTGGCGAACGCTGTATCGACCTATCAGCGCGAGGTCGTCGCGCACGAGCTCGGGCATGTCCTCGGCCTCCCGCACGGCGGTCCCGGCCTCATGGGGGGCAATGCGACCCACGTCATGCCGATCGACGGGCAGGCCGTGAGCATCCAGCCCTGCGACTAGCAGACCTCAGACCTTCCCCACTCGCCCGCTTCCCTGGCACCTCTCGGCCGGGTCGACGCGGGTACAGCGAAACGCCCCCCTCTTGGGCAGCCTTCGGGCCGTCCGAGCGGGGGGCGTTTCGTCGTTGTCAGTTGACCAGTGGGTAGCCGCAGGCATTCTTGAACGTCAGTGTCGCGGCGATCATGGCGTCCTGGCCCGCCGCCTGCGCCGTCGAATCCTGCGACAGCACCAATGCCTTCGACGCGTAGCCCGCTGCCTTGTTCACGTCGCCGGTACCGGCCTCACCCATCGCGGTGAGGTTCGCCACGACGCTGTCATGCAAATCGAGGAACTCCTGCTTCGGCATGGTGGTGGCGCCCGCCTTCACCGCCGCGTTGGCTGCGTCCATGAACCGGTCGAACTCCG
>CAIVQM010000238.1 GCA_903908025.1 uncultured bacterium | reverse complement strand
TGGCGGTCGAAACCCGCGCGTCTTCGGCAGCGTGGCCCAAGGAACGGATACCGACGAATCCGACATCGACTTACTCGTTGATTTCATGGAGCCCGCAAGCCTCCTTGACATCGCACGATTGGAGCGCGAACTGCAGGGAATCCTCGGCTCACCCGTAGACGTAGTTCCGGCATCGAACTTGCGCACCAATCTCAGGAGCCGTGTCCTGCACGAGGCGGTTCCCCTGTGAGTCGCTCGGACCAGGAACTCGTCGCTGACGCCCTCACCCATCTTTCGGTCATGCGAACGCATCTCACGCGTGGAGACCTAGGCGACCAGACAGTCGCCGACGCCGTGTGTCTGCGACTTGCCGCTGCGATTGAAGCGATCGCCAACGGTAGCGACGCGTTGCGAACGGGCACGTTCGGCGATGACTGGGCACTGATGTGGGCCACCCGCAATCGGATAGCCCACGGTTACGCCCACATCGACTTCTCAATTGTCACCGCAACAGTTGAACGCGATGTCCCGTGGTTCGAGGATCGACTCCAGCACGCCGCCATTCGCTTGTCGAACGGCAAAGCCTGAGCGGCGTTCTGGTCGAAGTCCGTCCAAGCGGGTCTTTGAGTCAACTTCCCACCCGCCCTCCGTGGGTCTGCCCTCGCTGGCAGGATGCCCTCATGTCAGCCCCCCGCCTCGCAGGCGATCCCGAGCGGAGAGACTCCAGATGATGCTGTCCATGTTCCTGGTGTGGATCGTCGTGTTCGCACTGGCGTTCTTCCGCCCGCGGTTCGCTCCGCCGGTGGCCCTGATCGCGATGGGGTGGACGCTCTTTCTGCTGTCCGCTCACATCTCCGACCCCATCCCGCTGAACTTCTGAGGCCGGCATGCTGACGACGTTCAAGTCCTGGGATGCCGACACCCGGGCGATCATGGCCGCGCGCGCCCTGAACCTCCTCGCTCTGGTCGCATTGCTCGGCGTGCTGTCGGGATCGCTGCGGCTCCAGTTCGTGGTCGGTGAGCAGCCGTGCCCGCTGTGCCTCGTCCAGCGTGCCGGAATGATCGGTCTGGCCCTCGGGCCCGTGCTCAACCTGCTGTGGGGCATCAAGCCCATCAACTACGCATTGAGCATCCTGGCCGCCTTCGTGGGTGGGGCCGGATCCGTCCGCCAGGACCTCCTCCACATTGCCGACCCAACCGACCCCGGCTACGGGCCGCAGGTGCTGAGCTTCCACCTCTACACCTGGGCGCTCATCACCTTTGCCATCGCCGTGGTGGGCTGCGCATTCCTGCTGATGTGGACACGCACCTTCACGGCCAAGGACCGCGGCCTGATGGCCGAGCGCGGTCCCCTGCGGGCCGTCACCCTCGCTGTCATCACCTGGTTCTCGATCTACGTCGTCGTCATCACGTTGTCCGTGATCCCCGAGTGCGGCGTCGGCATGTGCCCCGACGACCCGGCCAACACCAGCGGCATGGGGAGCGGTCTGGGCCTCGTGATCCTGGCGGTCATCCTCGTCGTGTCGGGGCTCATTGGCTTCGTCCTGAACCGTCGGCTGCCCGAGGTCACCAGTTAGCAGTCGTGCCATCGTCTCCGCAGCGCGGTTGGGCCGTCAGGACTGGGTGGGGAATCCGAGGTTGATGCCGCCGTGGCTGGGGTCCAGCCATCGGCTGGTGATGACCTTGCCGCGGGTGAAGAAGTGGACGCCCTCGGTGCCGTGGGCGTGGCTGTCGCCGAACAGCGATGCCTTCCAGCCGCCGAAGGAGTAGTAGGCCATCGGGACGGGGATCGGCACGTTGATGCCGACCATGCCGACCTCGATCTCGTTCTGGAACCTGCGGGCGGCGCCGCCGTCGTTGGTGAAGATCGCGGTGCCGTTGCCGTAGGGGTGGTCGTTGATCAGCTGGACGCCGGCCTCGTAGGACGGGATCCGCACGACCGACAGGACGGGGCCGAAGATCTCATCGGAGTAGATCGTCATGTCGGTGGTGACATGGTCGAACAGGGTCGGCAGCAGCCAGAAGCCCGCCTCGTCGCCGTCGACGTCGATGATGCGGCCGTCGGCGACCAGCGTCGCGCCGGCGGCCTCGCCGGCATCGATGTAGGACGCGACCTTGTCGCGGTGCACGCCGGTCACCAGTGGGCCCATGTCGGCGCCACGGCGACCGTCGCCGGTCTTCAACGGCGGCATCCGCTCGGCGATCTTCGCGACGAGCTCGTCGCCGATCGGGTCGACCGCGAGGATGACGGAGATCGCCATGCAGCGCTCGCCCGCCGAGCCGAAGCCGGCGTTGATCGCCGCGTCCGCCGCAAGGTCGAGGTCGGCATCGGGCAGGACCAGCATGTGGTTCTTCGCCCCACCCAGCGCCTGGACGCGCTTGCCGTTCTTGGTGCCCGTCTCGTAGATGTAGCGGGCGATCGGCGTGGAACCGACGAACGAGATGCTCTTCACATCGGGGTTGTCCAGCAGGCCATCGACGGCCTCCTTGTCACCATGCACGACGTTGAACACACCGTCGGGCAGACCCGCCTGCTTCCACATCTGGGCGATCAGCATGATCGCCGACGGATCCTTCTCGCTCGGCTTGACGACGACCGTGTTGCCCGCCGCGATCGCGACAGGGAAGAACCACATCGGCACCATCGCCGGGAAGTTGAACGGCGAGATGATGCCGACGACACCCAGCGGCTGACGGATCGAGTACACGTCGACGCCACTGGAGACACCCTCGGAGAAGCCGCCCTTCAGCAGATGCGGGATCCCGCACGCGAACTCGACGACCTCCTGGCCACGCGTGACCTCACCCAGCGCATCCGACAGCACCTTGCCGTGCTCCTCGGTGATCAGCGCCGCGACCTGCTCCTTGTTCGCATTCAGGATCTCCCGGAACGCGAACAGCACCTGCGTGCGCTTCGTCAACGACGCATCACGCCACCCCGGGAACGCCGCCTTCGCCGCCGCAACCGCCTCATCGAGCACCGCACCCGAGGCGAAGTCGACCTTCTTCGTCACCTGACCCGTCGCCGGGTCGAAGACGTCCCCCGACCGCTCAGCAGTCCCCGTCCACAACTGGCCGTTGATCCAATGCGTGATACGTGCGGTCATGGCGTCTGCCTCCGGTTCGGATTGTTCCGCCATTCTAGGGATCGCGCCCCCAAACGTCAAAATGTCTTTACATTAACAGCGCGGGAACCTAGGCTGCACTCATGGTGCTCGACCTGACGCTGGACCGCGGCAGCCGGCTGCCGCTGTATGCCCAACTCGCCGAGCAGCTCGAGCAGGCCATCCGAGATGGAACCTTGCAGCAGGGCGACCGCCTCGAGACTGAGGTCGAGCTTGCCCAGCGGCTCGGCCTCGGCCGACCCACGGTGCGCCAGGCCGTGCAGGAACTCGTCAGCAAGGGCCTGCTCGTCCGCCGTCGAGGCGTCGGGACTCAGGTCGTGCGCTCCCCCGTCGACCGGCCGCTCGAACTCACCAGCCTCCACGAGGATCTCGCGGCGGCCGGCCAGCACCCCACGACCAGGGTCCTCGAACTCGCCACGGTTCCCGCCGATGCCACGGTCGCGCAGGCCCTCCTCGTCGAACCGCAGGCACCCGTCATCTACCTGGCCCGCCTGCGATCCCGCGAACACGAGCCGCTCGCCGTCATGCGCAACTGGCTCCCCCTCGATCTCGTCGAGCTGAGCCGCGAGCGGCTGGAGGAGGAAGGCCTGTACGCACTCATGCGGCGTGCTGGCGTGAACATCCGAGTCGCGCAGCAACGGATTGGTGCGCGCAGCGCCGACAAGAACGAGGCCCGACTGCTCGGTCTGACCGCTGGCGCTCCTGTACTCACCATGGCTCGCACCGCCTACGACGACAACGGTGATGCAGTGGAGTTCGCCGCGCACTGCTACCGAGCGGACTCCCATGCGTTCGAGACAACGCTCGTGGCACGCTGACCCCATGGAACACGCTGACCCCACCGACGATGTCGAAGCCAACCGCGGCACTGCCGTAGTGACCGGAGCCAGCAGTGGGATCGGTGCCGCCACCGCACGAGCGCTCGCCGATCGCGGACACCGCGTGATCGCCGCAGCACGCCGGATCGAACGCTTGACCGCTCTGGAGCTCGAGGACGATCGAATCGAGGCGCGCGAACTCGATGTCACCAACCAGGCCAGCGTCAATGCCCTCGTTGCCTCCCTCGCCGGTGACGACGTCACGCTGCTGGTCGCGAATGCGGGCGGATCCTTCGATGCCGATCCGATCGCCGAGGCCGATCTCGACGCCTGGCAGCAGGCACTCGACGTCAACGTCCTGGGCACGGTGCGCACCGTGCGTGCCGTCCTGCCATTGCTTGTCGCCTCCGGCCGCGGCCTGGTCGTCCTGATGGGATCCACCGCGGGGCGAGTGTCGTACGAGAACGGCGGGAGCTACATCGCCGCCAAGCACGCCGTGGCCGCCATCGCCGGCACCCTGCGCCTGGAGCTCAGCGGTCAGCCGGTGCGCGTCACGGAGATCGCGCCCGGCATGGTGCGCACCGACGAGTTCGCTCTGAACCGCTTTGGCGGCGATGCGGGCAAGGCGGCGGCGGTCTACGCCGGCGTCGCCGAGCCGCTCACGGCCGACGATGTGGCGCAGACGGTGGCGTGGGTGGCGACCCTCCCCCCGCATGTGAACGTCGATCTCCTCGTCGTGCGACCCGTAGCCCAGGCGGCCCAGCACAAGGTGCATCGGGTCACTTCCTGACCCTCGGGACCTACGACACCCCAAGACACCCGTCTGGTTGAACGTTCACCGGCCATTGGGCCTAGTGAATCGCAGGCCTTTCGTCCTGAAGTGTCACAGAACTCGCAGAAGGTGCCGCAAATGCTTCCCATGGGCCCCAGCAGGCAGCAGAGTGAGCGGCATCGGTCAATGGTTGGCCGATGTTGGGAGGCAGTACACATGTCCGGAAACTCTGGATCCGGCTCAGCCAAGTGGATCAGCATCGTCATCATGGTCATCGGCGCCATCATGGTCATTGCCGGCGCGGTCACCTACGGCACGGTGAGCAGCACCCTCTCGAAGGAGAACATCACCGTTGCTGAGGATGCAAGCTGCCTCGGCGGGCAATCGGTAGCGGGTCCGTTCGCGGCCTACTGCCAGGCCGACATCATCTCCGTCCACGCTCTCGAGGCCACCGGCGGCAAGACCTACGCCCAGCTCGATCGCGAGGATCCGCTTCGCAACGTGGCGATGAACGGCTCGTTCCTTCGCGCATCGCTGTTCACGTCCGTCGTCGCCTTCGGCGTCGCGTTCATGGCGATCGGCATCGGCATCGTCTTCATCCTGATCGGTGTTGCGCTACTGAACATCGCCGGTCGACTTGGCGGAGCCAAGGCCGCGTAGCGACAGCATCACGGCAACACGAAGGGGCGAGTCCATTCGGACCCGCCCCTTCGTCGTTTGCGCGGCGGCTAGCAGGCCGGCTCAAGCTCCAGGTCGGCAGTCGCGAATGAGCGCGCGAAGCGATGGTTCGCAACCTGAACGGACACGCGCGCATAGGCGCGGATCCGGGCAACCTCCGGCTGCGCCTCATCGACCATCACGTCCACCATCAGTTCACTGATGCCGAGATCGCGGGCCTCGTGCGCGAGGAGCAGCAGGCCCACCGGGTCTGCGGCGATGCCATCGGCCTCAATCACGTAGTCAAGGACTGCAAGGCTCGCGGTGCCGGAGTTCGGGTAGGTGATCATGTCGTGCTCCTTTTCGTCTGATTCCACGGTACGCGGATCGAGACATAAAGAAAAACGATGCTAAACGATCGTGTCGATCACCTATACTTATGGCTATGGCCTTCGACGGTATCGAATTCAGACATCTGCGCGCCCTCATCGCCGTGGCGGACGAGGGTTCCTTCATCGGCGCGGCTGACCTGCTCGGCTTCTCGCAGGCCGCCATCAGCCAGCAGATCGCCGGGCTTGAGCGGGCCGTCGGCCAGCGCCTCTTCGACCGCCCGGGTGGACCTCGGCCCGTGACGCTGACGCCCGCCGGCCGACTGCTCCTCAAGCACGCGGTTGCCATCGCTGCGCGCCTGGCAACGGCCGAGCAGGAACTGGCCGATCTGGCATCGGGGACTGCCGGGCGACTGACGATCGGGACCTACCAGAGCGTCTCGGTGCAACTGCTACCGGCGCTGGTCCGGGAGATGCGCGATGTGGCCCCCGACCTGGGCATCCACCTCGTCGAGCACGACTACAACGGCGAACTCGTCGAAGACCTGCTCGCCGGCGAGATCGACGTAGCGTTCCTCACCGGACCCTACGAGGACAGTCGTCTGGCCATCAGCGAACTCGGCATCGATCCGTTCGTCGTCGTACTGCCCACGGGTGGCCGACTCGCGCAACTGCATCGAGGCAAGACCTTCCCCACCCGCGGGCTGCTGGGCGTGCCGATGGTGGGCCAGCATCAGGGTGGCGATCAGAGCACGATCGACAAGGCACTGCGAGCGACGGGAGTGACACCGAACTATGTCTTCCGCTCCAACGACAACGGCGCCGTGCAGGGCATGGTGCGCGCGGGGATGGGTCCGGCGATCATGCCCCTGCTCGCCGTCGACACAAGCGACCCCGGCATCACCGTGCGGTCACTGGACCCACCGCTCGAGCCGCGCACCATTCTCATCGCCGTGCCCGCCGACACCACACCCATGCCGGCTGCCAGTCGATTCATGCGAATCGCCAAGACGGAGTGCCGCAAGCGTCTGGCTCGCGCAGCGCGCTGACCTCAGCAGTGCCAGCGACCGCCGGCCCAGTGGGCCGCGCCGGACAGAGTGTGATCCCAGTTGATGACGGTGTGGAATGCGGCGTCCTGCCAATAGCGGGGCCACTTGTTCATCGGCGTGACGCGGAGTCGGGCCAGCACGTTCTTGGCTGCCGCCTCGCCCATCAGCTTCTTGTGCTCCTTGAGCATCATCCACGTCGCACCACTGGCGAGCGGTCGCGACACCTGGTAGGCGCCGAAGTACGAGCCGCTGGGCGAAATGACGTCGTAGTGACCCTCGCTCTCGCGCTCGACGACGCACAGTCGCTTGGCCTCGGAAGCCTTGTTGAAGAACGCACCGCGGTACATGCTCGGCTCGATACCGCGCATGTCCTTGGTGTCCGGGGAGTTCAGGGTGAAGTTGGTGAACTTCACGTAGGCAGCTGCCTGCACCTGACGGGCACTCACTGCACGACTCGGTCGAGCAACGACAGCAGCCGCAAGCGAAAGTTCCGCTCCCGCTACGGACTCACGCCACATCGTGGGCGCAGCCGCCGCGACCGGAGCCGCGTCAGCTGGAACTGCCGCCTCGACCGGGCCGGCAACTACCGGAACCGGCGCGGCAACAGCCGTTCCTACGGAGGCCGTCAGCAGCACGCCGGCTGCGACGACACTGACGCCCTTGACTCCTCGAGCGATCTTGCTCTTCGACATTCATCCTCTTGCGACGGCACGCGGCTCATCACAGCCACGTGCGTGGGCACGATGCAGGTCGATGCCGCAGCGAGGGCTCTTGCCTCGCCTGGCTCTCCAGCCGCGCGCCCGTCGAAGGCGAGTCTCACGCCCTGACGTTGCTGGTCGCACGGTTTCCGGTGGCGGCGACCACCGGAGCATCGCGAATTTCACTTCGCCGGACGACCGGGGAAGGTCGCCATCCGTTCCAAAAGTCTATGAAAGGCAAGGACATTCGGCCAGCCGTCCGCCGAATATCGCCGGACCTATCCGGGCCGTTATGTCCGTATTTACCGCTACGCACCGTGATCTACGCCACAATCCACGGGGCCACCCGCGGCTCCGGGCATGTGACATGTGTCTCGCCCGGAATCGAGTGGTTGCGCGTGTCTACGGGGCCGCACAGCACGAAGGAATCGTCAGTGCGGAAGGGGAATCAGCACCCCGTCGATGACCACCTCGGCCTGAACCGCGGCGACATGGTCGACGCCGTCGGGCAGGTGTACGACGGTCCCGCTGATGTACGCGACATCGACGGGCTCATGCCCGCGCGCCAGGTCCACGAAGCGATGCACATCCGCCACCGCCGATGCTCGCGCGAGTTCCGTCAGTTCCGTCAGCGATGGCACGTAGCCATCGGGCACCAGCGGACCGAGCCGCATCCGCAGCAGTGACTGCTCCACATCATCGACATCAAGAACTGCCTCTGCGCGCGGACCCGTCAACTCGGAACGGAAAGCCGCCAGTGCGCCGCATGCGACCGATGCCCGCGACATCCCCCGCCGCTGCACGCGTCCGACCGTTCCGTCTTCGTCGATGCCGATGTGCGGGAAGCAGAAGGCCACGAACCGGTGGCGCCCGTCCTCGCCGGGGACATGGCTCAGGGCCGCCTGCAGGCCTGTGCGTCCGAGGAAGACGAGCCCCGCGAGGGATCCGATGGCGAAGGGCCGGCCCCAGACATGACTGACCTGCTCATCGAAGTCGGCCATGAGCTCGTCGCGGCACACGTCGACGAGGGCAAGGCAGTTGGAGGGCCGAAATCCCACGCGCGCGAGGGCCCACTCGGACCACGTCACGAAGTCGTCGACGGCAACGCTGTCCGCGAGCAGGCCAGCGGCCTCGCCTGCGGGCGTCGGGTCAGGCACGATCCCTCAGCGGGCGATCAGGACGATGACGAGGATGCCAATTCCGATGGCCGCCCCGATAGCGATCCACGGAGCCGACTTGCGCACCCGATGGAAACGCGGCTTGCCCGAGCCGTCGGAGATCTCCCCCGAAGCTCGGAGGCGATCATTGCTGCGCGCGATGCGTTGGGCCTGCTCGACGCGCTCGTCCGCCGTGGGCTCCTTGACGCCGCCCGAAACGAAGTCCTCGTCGAGGACGATCTCCTCGAACGGATCGGGTTCGCTGGCCATTTCGCTCATCTCACTCCTCGTACCGGTGTCCGGCCCAGAATACGGTCCCCTCCACCCCCGTCCGTCTTGAGGTTGGTGGGGGTGGGGGG
>CAIVQM010000237.1 GCA_903908025.1 uncultured bacterium | reverse complement strand
CTGGCCGCTGATCCGCGGATGAAGAAGGCCGTGAATCCGTTGATGAACGAGCCGAGGATGACGATCAGGCCGGTGATGCCGGTGGTGACCAGCCAGCGCCAGGGGCGGCGGGCGATCGTGCGGAAGTTGCTGCCGAGCACATTGGGCTGCCCGTCGAGTGCTGCCAGGAGGACGAACGGGGTCACCGCAACCACGAGCAGGCCCGGCAGGCCGTAGAGCGCGAGGCCGATGGCAATGACGATGAGAAGGCCGACGACGGAGAAGGCGTAGCCACCGGCACGATCCTTCAGCGCCATGATGGCCATCGGCCAGCCGACCCTGCCGTCGGCGACATGAAGGGCGGTGGCGGCGGCGAGGCCGTAGGCGACGATGAAGACAAGTGCGCTGGCGAGGGCGAGCAGGACCGGCACCGCTCCGTCGCCGGGTGTTGGGTCCGTCCAGATGAGCAGCGCCTGCAGGATCGCGTTGACGATGACAACCGGAACGATGACGGCCCAGCCCCGCCACATGCGCACGAGGGCGGAGGCGAGGGCGGAGACGCGGTAGGTCCTCATTCGGTGGCCTGCGCAGCCTTATCGAGCACGGCCTGCACATCACCGTCGTAGATCGTGGTTCCGCCGACGGTGACGGTCATGGTGTCCGGCGTCGTGGATACGTCGGCCTCGACGGTGACGACGCTGCCGTCAGTGAGACTGCCGACACACGACACCGACTTGGCCACCTGCGTGCAGACGGGTGCCTCGAGAATGCCGAGCTTGTTCTCCAGCAGCACGTCAACCGCCGCAATCCGCACTCCTGTGAGGGCGTCACCGCCGACTGGAGCGAGCCCACCTATCTGCGATGCGCAGCCACTGAGCGCCAGCAGCAGCGTCACGATGACAGCTGCCGCCCCTGCCGTTCCGAATCGAGTCGTGGGCCGTGTCATGACGTTGACCAGCCCTGCTCGTAGGCCATGATCCGTGCGCGGTCGGCAGCCTGCGCTGCCTCGATCGCGGCATCGGTTACGGCACTCAGGTCGATGGGCGCGGGCATGAGCAGCTCGCAGTTGCGGTCCATCACCGAGCCGATACGCAGGCTCGGGCTCTCGACCCAGTCGTTCGCACTGAGCTCGCGACTCAGACTCGCCAGGCCGAGGGGGCTGAGGTCGCCGTTCCACTCCGCCGGCGCTGCGTGATCGAGCGCGGTGGTGAACAGCGACATCGTCCCGTCGCGATTGTCGACGACCTCGATCACCTGCTGCTGCTGCGGGTAGTCGATGCAGGACGCCGTGGTGATCTCCCAGAAGCCGCCCGTTCCGGCAGCGTTGCGATGCGGGGTGATCGTGTTGATATGCGTATGGCCGTTCATCCACGCCACGACGTTGGGGTACTCGAGCAGCATGGCGATGAGCTCCTCCGCGTGCACGAGTCGCTGCGGCTCCGTGGCCAGCGCTGCGTCGTTCTCCAGGGTGAACGAGTTGTGATGGCTGAAGAGCATCGCGAGCTTGCCCTCCTTCGTCGCCTGCTCGAGGCCCTGCTTCAGCCACGTGAACTGCGCCTCGGGCACGGCACCGTCTGGACCCGCGATCTGGTTGCACGTGTCGAGGCCGAAGGCGCGGACGAACGGGCCGATGTCTGCCGACCAGTAGGTCTCGCCACTGTCGAGGTTGGCCTGCGTGAATCCGTGGCCGACAGGTCCTGGGTTCGGCGTGGTCTGGAAGTGCGCGGCCATGAAGTCCTGCTGCTGCAGCAGCTTGCGGGCCGGATCCGGCGTGACGGCCTTCGATCCGAGGTGGATGCCCACGTTGTCCGAGAGCACGTGCAGCATGCGCGCCAGTGCCGACGTTTCCGCTGACCAGCCCTGCACGTAGTCGATGCCCTGAGCCGTCCAGTCGAAGAACTTGCGATCACCGACGGCGAATGCGCGCAGTGCCGCCGGGACACCCATCGTGCCGAGATAGACGGTGTCGTGGTTGCCGTAGACGCCGTACCAGGGCACGGGCAGTCCGGGGCTCTTGACCTCCTGGCTCACCGCCGCATCAAGAAGGCCCGGCACCGCGGGGAAGCCGTAGTTGCCGAACCAGTCCCCGGTCGGATCTTCGGGGTGGTACGCGTAGTACGCCTCGGACCATGACTGCACACCGTCGTAGACACCGATATCGCCGGAGTTCGGCGTGATCGGCACACCGTCGAGAAGGTCGACGTACCAGCGGGTCTCGAGGCTGCTGAGCATGTCAGCGGTGTCTCCGGTGACGAACGCTGCCGCAAGCGGGGCACCCGTCACCTGCGAGATTCGCAGGTCGGTGATGCTCGTGACCATCGCCGCAGCAACATGCGTGGTGAGCGTGTCCTGCGGGCGGAACGCCCCGCCCCACAACGTGTGGTCCATGGCGATCATCGGCTCGAGTCGGGCCGGGCTCTGCGCATCCATCAGGTGCATGTCGGAGAGGTGGCCGAAGTAGAGCAACGATCGCCGGCGATCGACACGCTTCGGGTCGGGCACCTGCCCGAGGATGTCGAGGCGAGCGAAGTGCGGCTCCCCAACACGCGTGACGAGCGTGCGGTACTGCTTGTCGGCGATCGGGCCGATCGCGATGCCCTGCTGCAGGGTGCTCGTGCCGGTGCCCACAGCGGCCGGGGCGGACAACACGCTGCCCAGGGCCTGCTTCGGGATTGCCCAGGCCGCGCTCAGGCCCGCGACGGTGGCGAGGAAGGCGCGCCTGCTGAGTCCTGCCATGGGGGAATCCTGCCGTACGGCGGGCTCTGTGCGGTGCGCTGCGTCCTTCAGAACACCCAAAATGTCGCTGGGCTTGTCTACCCTGTGGGAATGAACAGCGATGTCGGGATCCCCGAGGCGAATACTCCTGATGGATTAACTGCGGACCAGGCCCTCGCTTACCTGCTCGCAGCCCGCGAGGCATCCGTCGCCGGGCATGGCTCGCTGCGCGACCTCATCGAAGACGGGCGCTGAGCCTGTTGTCAGAGGAGTAGGCCATACTGATACGACTTCTCGTATCGGAGGGATCATGTCGGCCTCAAGCCTGCTGCGCCTAGCTCGACACCAGCGCGGAGCCTCGCAGCGCACTCTGGCTCGTCTCGCCAATGTCAGCCAGCCGGGCATCGCGGCAGTGGAATCCGGGGCGCACGATACGACCGTGAGCCGGCTTGAGCAGCTGCTCGCAGCGCTGAACCAGCAGATCATCCTGCTGCCGTCGTACTGCGGGCCTGCCTGGGAAGCGGCTGCGCACATCAGAATCGCGCTTCAGGAGGTTGGCCCAGGCGACCGTGCGTTCCGCCGCGTGATCCAACTCTCCGACGACCTTGCCCGTGAAGGCGGCGCGGTTCGAGTGGCACTCGCTGTCACGGAACCCGCCCCCATCGGTGACATCCGCTGGGATGCACTTGTCGCCGGGGTCGTGGACTACTGGCTCACCGTTGACGACCTGCCACGGCCGGACTGGCTAGACGATCCCCGTTTCACCCTTTCCGACCCATGGACTCTTGAGCCCGTCCCGTCGCTGCAAGACGACGCACGCCGCAGGACGCCGACGGCGATCCGTCGACATGGGGTCTTTCTGGCCAAGTCCGAGTTGCAGAGCGTGTGATGTGGCCAGCCCTCGATCCCCTCACGATCAGCGAACTGCTCCATGAGCTTGCCGCCCGGCTTGCCGCATCAGGTGCCACCGCCGGCGTGCGAATCGTCGGAGGGGCAGCCATCGCACTCATGAATCCTTTGCGCGACACGACCACGGACATTGATGCTGCCTTGGTACCGCCTGGCCCCATCGTCTCCGTCGTGAGCGAAATGGCCGTCGAACGGGGGCTCCCCGCGGATTGGCTGAACGCGGCTGCCCTCGGCTTCATCCCGCCGGTGGGCCTTGAAGACTGGCGAGACGTCATTCGTCTCGGCACCGTCACGATCCAGATCGCCTCGCCCGAACTGCTTCTTGCCATGAAACTGTTCGCCAATCGAGGCACCCGCGATGCTGCAGATATCGATTTCCTGCTGGGCCATTGCGGGGTCACCTCTGTCGAGCAGGCGCAGGAGCTCTACGAGCGCTATCACGCCCAGGACGTCCTGACGGACTCCGCAGCAGCGCGCGTGCAGCACTGGCTCGACAGCCGCCAGTAGGTCTCGCCGACTCAGTCGCCGTCGCCACCCGCAGCACCGCGCAGCCGCTTCGTCATTCCACGCGACTTCTTCTCCTTGATCCGACGATCCGTCGCTCCCCTGCTCGGCTTGGTGGGCCGGCGCGTGCGCGGCGGCGGTGCCATCGCCTCGTTGAGCGTCTCGGCCAGCCGACGTTCGGCTGCCTTGCGGTTCTGGAACTGGCTGCGATGCTCCGAGGCCGCGATCGTGAGGCAGCCGTCCTGCAGCTTGCTGGCAAGCCGCTCGAGCGCACGCTGTCGGAAGTGCTCGGGGATGCTCGGACTGTTGGCCAGGTCAAACACGAGCTGCACGCGAGAGTCGGTCGTGTTGACGCTCTGGCCTCCGGGACCGCTGCTGCGCGAGAACTTCCAGGTGAGCTCGTGGGCGGGGATGACGACGGAACCTCGGATGCGCAGGCCGTCGTCCATGACCCAAGGATGACGCATCGACTCTGCGAGGCGCGATGGCGCATGACACTGGCCGGTCTGGGATGGCTGCCGTCGCCGACGCGAACCAACTGGCCGCTCTGCGGTCGGTGCACATCGCTTGGGCCAGCCTCGTCGCACTGCTCGTGATCGTGTCAGCACGGACGTCGTGGCGATGGCTCGTGATTGCCTACCCGCTGCTGCCGCTGTGGGTCGTGGTGGTCACCGGCAACCACGTCATCCTCGACGGTGTCGTGTCAGTGATCCTGCTCGGTGCGGCGGCGGCCGTCATGCTGGCCTTCCCGTCGCAACGGCCTGAGCGAGTCAGTCGCGTTGACGATGAGAGTCAGCGCCAACTCGCGTAGACGGCACACCTACGTGCGCTGGGCGAGCAGCCAGCCGAACGACTGCGTGCCGCCCGTCGGGGTGACGTGCTGCTCACGGCGGGTGTCGAGGACGGTGAAGCCCTCCCCCATCGCCTGCTCGAGCTCGGCCGCGCTGTAGCGCGTGATGGGCAAGCCGGAGCACTGCTCGGGGCCGTCCTCGGCAAAGGTCGCGATGACGACGTTGCCGCCGTGCGGGACGCTGTCGCGAACGAGTTGCCAGTAGGCCTGCTGCTCGGCCTCGTCGGTCAGGAAGTGGTACGCCGCTCGATCGTGCCAGACGTCGAACGTGCGGTCCGGCTGCCAGTCGCGGATGTCGCTGACAACCCACGCGACGGGCGCCTCGCCGACGCGGTGGTACGCGGCGTTGAGTGCCTCCTGGCTCAGGTCGACGACAGTGAGATCGCGGAAGCCCGCACCGAGCAGGTGATCAACGAGTCGACTGGCTCCCCCGCCCACGTCGACGACGCTGGCACTGTGGTCGGCGACCTGCCCGATCAGCTCGAGGCCAATGGCCGGCTCGTCCTGGAACCAACTGACATTGGCATCGCCGATGCTGACGTAGCGGTGATCCCAGAAGTCGGCAGAGCCCGGGACCGCGGGGGCCTCGGTCACGCCGCGGTGCCCTCGGCCTGCGTCTCGTTCGGGCTCGGGCTCGGTGCCGGCGCGCTCTCCGGCAGCATGCCTCCGTTGAGCTCTGTCTGCGCCACTGCTGCAGCGTCGAGCGCCGCCTTCAGACGCGCCTGCGCCTCGCCGTACGCCGCGAAGTCACCCTTGGCGAGAGCCAACTGCCCGTCGTCGTATGCACTCTGCGCCTCGGCGATCGCGATGGTGAGGTCGGTCGCCGGGTCACCGGTGGTGGGACTACTCGGCTCCGGCGTCGGAGTCGGCGTGGTGCCGCCGGTGCCGCCCTGATCAGGCGTCGGCTCGACGGTCGAATCCGGGTTGCTGCCCAGCACCTTGGTCAGCGCCACATCAAGGGTGTTCTCCATCGCCACGTTCGATCCGTAGCCGACCAGGACCTTTCGCAGGAGCGGATAGCCCTCGGTGTTGGCGCGGATGTAGACCGGCTCGATGTAGAGCAGGCCGTCGTTGAACGGCAGGCTGAGCAGGTTGCCGAGCTCGACATCGGAGCCGCCCTGACGCAGCAGCGACAACTGAGAACTCACCAATGGATCGGACTCGAAGTTGTTCTGCACCTGCTGCGGTCCGGGAATCGTGGTGTTGCTCGGCAACTGCAGGACCCGCATCTTCCCGTAGCCGTCGCCCGGCGCCGAGTCGACAGCCATGAAGGCCGCGAGGGTCTGACGTCGCTGCGGGGCGAATGTCGTCGTCAGCGAGAAGGTCGGCGTCTCCTGCCCCGGCATCTGCAGGGTCAGGTAGTACGGCGGCTGGAAGACCTGCGCCGGGCTGACCGTCGGGTCGTTGGGGACGATCCACACGTCGGTGCCGTTGTAGAACGTCGATGCATCCGTGACGTGGTAGCGGCTGAGGATCGTGCGCTGGATCTTGAACATGTCCTGCGGGTAGCGCACATGCGCGAGCACATCAGGCGACATGCTCGACACCGGCTCGACCACACCCGGGAACGCATTCATCCAAGTGAGGAGAATCGGGTCCTTCGCATCCCATGCGTAGAGCGTCACGGTGCCGTCGTAGGCATCGACAACGGCCTTGACGGAGTTGCGCACGTAGTTCGCCTGATCACGCGGAAGCAGCGTGCTCGGCAGGGTCCGCGTGCTCTCCGAGTCACTCGTCGCCTCGGACAGGCTCACGCGACTGCTGTACGGGTAGTCGTTGGTCAGCGTGTACCCATCGACGATCCACTTGATGCGACCGTCGGCCACGACCGGGTATGGATCCTGGTCGAGGGTCAGCCAGGGGGCGACCTTCTCGACACGTGTCAGCGGATCGCGCTCCCACATGATGCGAGAGTCCGGGTTGACGAGGTCGGACAGCAGGATGTTGGCGTCCTGGAACTTCGTCGCGAACAGCACGCGACCGAACAGCGACCCCATCGGGACACCGCCCGTGCCGTCGTAGGTGTTGGTCTTCTGGCCCGTCGGATTGGCGTCATCGGGGTAGTCCAACTCGACCGGCGCGGTTCCGGCCGGTGCACCGACGATGCTGTAGGCCGGCGACAGCTCGCCGAAGTAGACGCGCGGCTGGGTGACGTCGAGGCCACCCGTCGGCGGGATGTCGCTCTCGAAGAAGTCGGGCTGGCCATTGGACAGTGCCGTGTTGTCGTACGCAGCCACGAGCCCGTAGCCGTGCGTGTAGACGAGCCGGTCGTTGGTCCAGTTGCGCTGGCCGTCGGGGATACCGGCGAGGTTGATCTCACGGGTCGCAACGATGGCACCGCGCTTGTCGTCCTGCAGGTCGTAGCGGTCGACGTCGAGCTTGTTGTTGAAGGAGTAGTAGCCGCGGATCTGCTGCAGCTGATTGAAGGTAGGCGATACGACGGCCGGATCCAGGAGCCGGATCGCATTGAGGGTGCCAGCGCTCGCCGTCATGACCTCGGGCGTGGGCGGCGACACCGTGCCGGCGTAGTCGGCGACCTCGGAGTCGGCAATGTCGTAGGCAGCGCGCGTCGCGCTGATGTTGCGGTCGAGGTAGGGCTGCTCGCGAACCAGCTCGGATGGTCGGACCTGGAACTGCTGAACGATCATCGGGTAGACGGTGCCGACCACGACACTCGTCACCACGAGGAGCACGGCCCCGATGACGGGGATCACCCAATGGCGACGGAAGACGTTGACGAAGAACAGGGCCGCGACGAGGATCGACACTGCCGCAAGGATGTTCAGGGCCGGGAGCACCGCGTAGACATCGGTGTACTTCAGTCCGGTGAAGCCCTGCACCAGTTGCTGGCTCTGCGTTGCGAGCTCGAACCGGTCGAACCAGTACGACACCGCCTTCAGCAGCACGAACAGTCCGATGAGCAGGCTCAACTGCGACTGCGCAGCACCGCTCGCGCGGTCGCCCTTCGGCTGCAGGCGCAGTCCGCCGTAAACGTACTGAACGGCGATGACGACGAGGATGCACATGAACAGCAGGCCGAAGCCGAAGCCGATCAGGAATCGAATGAATGGCAACTCGAAGGTGTAGAAGGACAGGTCCATCCCGAACTGCGGGTCATTGATGCCGAAGGGGACGGCATTGCGCCACAGCAGATAGGTGCCCCACTCCGCCGAGGCCGTCAGGCCCGTGACCAGGCCGAGGCCAGCGGCGACGATGACCGTGAGGCGGCGGCGGTAAGGCTCGATCGCGATCCGATAGCGCTCAAGGCTGGCCTGCTCCGGGGTCATGCCGCGGAAAGTGGGGCGGGTGCGCCACGCGATCCACATTGAGATGCCGATGGCCAAGCCCATGACGACGCCGAACACCGCGAACATGACAGCGCGCGTGACCAGGGAGGTGGTGAAGACCTGGGTCTTCTCAACGGACTTGAACCACAGCCAGTCGGTGTAGAAGCCCGTGAACAGCACGAAACTGCCCACGAGGAGGGCGAGGATGATGATGGTCGGGATCAGCACTCCGCGACGACGCGGGGCCTCCTCCTCAGTGGGGGCGCCCGAACCGCCCATGCCGGGCATGTTGAAGGTCACTTCATCAACCTACGACACCACGGCCGGGCAGGTGGCAAGGGGTTTGCCAGCGGCGTAATCCCCGATGGCCGCCACGGCCTCCGCAAGCGTCTTGACGGGCACGACCGTCAGCCCATCGGGAATGTGACCCGACGCCTCCGTGCAGTGCTGCTCGGGCATCACGAAGAGGGTTGCCCCGGCATTGCGGGCACCAGCGAGCTTCTGCCGGATGCCGCCGATCGGGCCGACAGTGCCGTCCGGCTCGATCGTTCCGGTTCCGGCGACATGGTGGCCATCGATGAGATCGTCGGGGGTGAGCTTGTCGACGATGCCGGTCGCGAACATGAGTCCGGCACTCGGGCCGCCGACATCACTGAGCGTGAAGTCGATCGGGAACTCGGCCTGGTAGAACTCGCCGACACCGATCCCGATGTACGGCACCGTTGGATCGTCGGGGTTGGCGGCAGAAGTGACCGACACGGTCTGCTCTGCGCCGTCGCGACGCACGACAAGCTCGAATGTCGTGCCGATGGGCGCGCCGCGCACAGCTTCGACAACCTGCGTCGGCGCCGTGATCGCCTTGCCATCGACGCTGACGATCTCGTCCTTGGGCAGCAGCACGCCGTCGGACGGAGTGTCGCCGTAGACCGCGGTGACAACAACCTGCGTAACGAGGGGCTTGTCGAGGTAGGTCATCGCAGCCGCGACCGCATTCGACTCGGATGTACTGAACAGCATCGCCTGACGCGTCTGCACGTCCTCGCCGCTGACGTCATCAGGGAACATCAACTCACGCGGCACGACCGCGTCGGAGGGGTCGATCCACGATGCGATCGCATCGACGAAGGTGAGCCCACCACGCGGTCCGCCGGACTCCAGCACCGTGGTCATGTCGAGCGTGCCGCTGACGGGGAACGTCTCGGTGCCGGTGATGTCGATGACG
This sequence comes from uncultured bacterium, assembly GCA_903908025.1. GTDB lineage: Bacteria > Actinomycetota > Actinomycetes > S36-B12 > S36-B12 > UBA10649. Next base: position 7,584 of record CAIVQM010000237.1, on the reverse strand, counting down.
GGTCGGCCATCGGCTTCGCCGATGACATTGAATGTCGGGCCGGGGGCCAGCTTCACGAACGGCACCGGAAGAGCGAAGGCCACGAGGAGCAGCACCAGGAGCGTCGTGGCGCTGATGATCAGCATCCAGCCGCGGCGGGTCGGGTGCATCAGTGCCGCCCACCAACCGGTCTCGACGTGCTCGGCCGGGACGCCCGCCGGCGCCTCCGCCGAGATCTCCGTCGGCGAGTGGTCAGGATCGGTCACGCGGATGCCTCGTCGTCGGTGTCGGCCAGGGCCTCGCCGGGCTGGATCACGCGGGTGTTGCCACTCGATGGCAGGGGCCGGTCCATGGCCTCCTGCATGCGCTTGAGCTGCACCATGGAGTCCTCCGCAGTCGTGGGCTTGGCAGGCCGGCTGCGCAGCATCACGAACAGCACTGCGAGGACGGTGGCACCTACGGGGATGAGCCACCAGGCGAGCGCTGACACCAAGGTCTCCTCATGCTGGTCGGCGTGCTGCGTGCGACTGGGACGGGCACGCCCCTGCAGCGGTTCCCCAAGGGTACGCCGTGGCCCGAACGGGGGTGAAAAGCGACGGACCCCCGGGGCTCTCCACTGCGTTCGCCTTCCCCTTGCGAACGAGCGTGTTATCCCGGGGGTCCAACGCACCCGAACCTAGGGATTGAGCCACTCACGAGTCAACGCGAATGGCCGTTCTCGTCGACCCCGGGTGTGGATGACCTGTGCATGGCCTGTGCAGTGGCTGGCGTGTCGCTGTGGACGGTCGGTGCATAAGGCTGGGGATGAACCTGAGGATGACGCCTCCGACCCCCCTGTGACCAGCGGAAACACTGCACCCAGCCTGTGGACGAAAAATAGTTCGCGTGCGTTACTGCCCGTTCACCTGCTGTACGCGTCAGTCAGCGACCAGTGCGGCGTCGATCATCGACTGCACCTTCTCGTCGAGCCCCTCCGGCAGGGCATCGAGCGCGAACCACCGCAGGTCTTCCGACTCGTCGCTGATCACCTCCTGCGCATCGCGCGGCACGAGGGCGAGGTACTCGACGTCGTAATGGACGCTCATGCCCCCGGCGCAGGACACCGGGTGCCGGTCGATCTGGATGGGCATCGCCGACATGGTGACGTCGAGGATGCCGCCCTCCTCCTGCGTCTCACGGATGGCGGCCGCTCGCAACGATGCGTCCCCGACCTCGCAATGTCCCCCGAGCTGCAGCCACCGTCCGACCTTGGGATGCAGGGTCAGCAGCACCCGGGTGCGGTCCTCGTCGAGAACGAGGGCGCTCGCGGTGATGTGCCCGGTGCGGCACTCCCGCGCCATCGCATCAGGGCGCTCAGCGAGAAAGGCCAGATACTCATCACGCAGGGCACACTGTGCGGGATCGGGATGATGCCAGTCAGTGAGAACGGCGGTTGCGTCGTCATGCAACCGAACGAAGTCGGGATGGATCACGCCTCTGGGGCTTCGGCCGACGGGTCGCCGCCGCCATCGAGGTCGTCAAGCTCGCCGATGTCGTCTGGCACCTCGAACTCCAGCTCGCCCACGTTGCCCTCGATGAAGCCCAGCGGGTCGGCGAGATCGTCGGGGCCGGGCAGCAGATCGGGATGCGCCCACAACGCATCGCGCGCCTCAGCACCGCGGCCGGCGCGCACAACGGCAAACAGCGTGGCCGCCTCGCGCGCGAGTCGCGGTCGCAGTTCCATGCCAACCAGCGTGGCGAACGTCTTTTCGGCCGGGCCGCCAGCGGCACGACGTCGGCGCATCACCTCGCGCAACTGCACGGCGGACGGCAGTCGCTCTGCGATGGCGGTGTCGACGACGTCGTCGACCCAGCCTTCGACAAGTGCGAGCAGCGTCTCGAGGCGAGCGATGGCCGCGCGCTGCTCCTCGGTGTCCTCGGGCTGCAGCAAGCCGCTGCCCATCAACTGCTGCAGGGCCTCGGGGTTCGTCATGTCGACCTCACCCATCGCCTCAGCGAGACGTGACTGGTCGACACGCACACCGCGTGCATACTCCTCGACCGCGCCGATCACGCGCGGTCGCAACCACGACACGTGCGCGAACAGGCGCTGGTGCGCAGACTCACGAAGTGCGAGATACAGGCGCACATCGTCGACGGGAAGTCCGAGACCTTCACCGAAGGCCTCGACATTGCGCGGCAGCAGCGCCGGCTGCGGCTCGGCGGTAAGCGGGATGCCGATGTCGGATGCTCCGACGACATCCGATGCCAGGGCAGCAAGTGCCTGGCCCAGTTGCATGCTGAACGCAGCGGAGCCGAGCTGCTGCATCATGCCGAGCATCGGCGCCATCATCTGGGCCATCTCGGGCGGGATGCCGTCGGGGAACATGCCGCGGAACTGCTCGGGCATGTTCTCGCTGAGCGCGGTCAGGTCAAGCTCCTGGCCAGCGGCACCGGGGAAGGACTGGCCCACAACCTGCTGCATGTGCTCCGCGATCGGCTGCACGATGGTGCGCCAGGCGGGTGCCGTGAGCTCGAGCCACTCGGAGCGGCTCCACGCCGCGGGTACCGCGGGCGTTGCGGGGAAGCTCACGACGGGATCGAGCCACACGTCAGCGAGGCGCACGGCCTCGGTGACGGACCGAAGGTCGGCATCGCTGACGGACGGGTCACCCGCGGCGACCAGCGCCTTGCGTGCCACATCGGACACCATCGCCCAGTTGACCGGACCACCAGCGTCGGGTCCGGTCTGTCCCGCCTGCATCATCGCGCCAAGCTGCTGCAGGGCGGCCCCGAGATTGCTCATGTCGAAGCCACCTGCGCCGAAGCCGAAGCCAGGCACACCATCGCCTGACTGATCCGGGTCGTCGTTCATGCCGAAGCCGAAGGGAACGCTCATGCGTCAACGGTATACGCCGTTCCCGGCGCGACCGACCGTCGCGCGTTCGCCCTCAGCGAGACATGCGGAACGGGTCCGGGCATGGAACGAGGGGGCGGCCTGGTGGCCACCCCCTCGGTCGAGCTTGCGTCAGCCGGGCTGATTAGGCCTTGCCGAGGATGCGGGTCACCTTGGTGCCGCATACGGGGCAGATGCCCTTGGCGAAACGGCGACCGTTCGTCTCTTCGACGTGGCCGGTGAACTCCCGCTTCTCCTTGCACTTCACGCAGTACGCCTCGCCGGTGTAGCTCTCGGCCATGGGGCCCTCCTGTTATTCCGTAAGTACCGCGTGGCCGCGGTCGGCAGCTGGTGCCACCTAAGGGGTTGCCCCCGCTTGGTCGGTTCCACCCTAGGACAGCGGCGGGGCCATTGCTGCCACGCGTGGCCGGGCGGATCGGCGTGGCGGCAGCTTTCCTGTGGATAACTTACGACATTTGGGACATTACGGGTATTTTCGGTAGCACCAGGTTCGCGGCATCCCCTCGGACCACGCCCAGGTGGCCGGCAGGGAGAACACCGCGCCCGCCCCACACAACTGCGCCGCCCGCGCTCGTAGGGCGGCTCGGCCGGGGTTGTCGTCGTACAACGCGGACCACAGGATCCACGACGTGACCTGCCAGCGCGGACGGTACGAGCACGGCACCGTCACCGGCGGCGCGAGGGCGGAGCGCCCGTCGGCGGCATCGGCACAGTGCCGTAGCGACGCCTTGCTGCCGGCGCGCAGCCGCTCGATCGACATCGTCAACTGCATCAGGGTCGCGGGCGATCGGCCCTGATACTCCACCGCCACCGCTCCGCACACGAAGTGGTCAGGTCGCGCGTAGAAGGCGCGCGACTCGATGCGGATCGGGGCCTCGATGATCCCGGCCGACGACGAGTTGACCCCCAGCGCGGTCCACACGTCGAGGGAACGGCAGCGCTGCCGGGCGAACCCGACCGCATCGACGTCCATCGGCAGGAGGGCGGCCTCGGTGATCTCGTATGTGTGCGGCTGGTTGCAGGCCACCGCATCGCCCTCGGGCCAGTCCTCACCCGCTGCCTCGGCATCCGTCAGCACGTAGCACTCCCCGACCACGGGCAGCGAGGCCGGCAGGGCGCGATGGGGGGCAGGAGAAGCGGCAGCCGGCAGGGAAGGCAGCAGGATCCCGGCCAGGGCAAGAAGCAGCAGGGCGCGTCGCATCCGCGTGACCTCCCAAGCACCAGCCCGGTTCCCCGGCAGACACCCGATCATGGCCGCCCCCGCGTGGCGGCACAAGGGCACCAGCGGGAGGATGCCCCGGTGACCATGACCACAAGCGTGCCGGACGTTCCCATTGACGAGGCGGCCCTCGTGGCGGACCTGCTTGAGTTGCTGCACTTCCCCTCCGTCAGCGGGAGCGCGGCCGAACTCGAGGTCCAGGAGCATCTCGCCGAGCGCTGGCGGGGCGAGGGCCTCGACGTCGACCGGTGGGACATCGACGTCGACGCACTCTCACGGGATCCCCAGTTCCCCGGCATGGAGGTGCCGCGCACCGCGGCCGTCGGAGTCACGGCGACTCTCGCCGGTGACGGAACCGGCCCCGTCCTCATGTTCAACGGGCACACCGACGTCGTTCCGCCCGGCGACCTCGATGCATGGACCGGCGATCCCTTCGTCCCGCGCACGATGAACGTCGACGGTCGCGACCGCATCGTCGGCCGCGGAGTCTGCGACATGAAGGCGGGTGTCGCCGCGATGTGGACCTCGGTGCGCGCTGTGCAGAACGCCGGAATCCCCTTGCGCGGCAGCGTGGTTCTCGCGCCCGTGTCGGGCGAGGAGGACGGCGGACTGGGCACCTTCGCCCTGCTGCGGCACGGCGTCACCGCCGACATGTGTGTCGTGCCGGAGCCGACATCGATGGACATCATCCCCGCCAACGGCGGTGCGCTCACCTTCCGCCTGACCGTGCGCGGCCTCGCCACGCACGCGGCCCGACGCACCGACGGTGTCAGCGCCATCGAGAAGTTCTACCCGGTGCTCATCGCACTGCAGGAACTCGAACAGCGCCGCAACACCGAGGTCGATGTCGTCATGCAGCGCTGGCCGCTGGCCTACCCCCTGTCGGTCGGCACGGTGCACGCGGGTGACTGGGCATCGACCGTGCCCGACCTACTCACGGCAGAGGGCCGACTCGGGGTGGCGCTGGGGGAGACCAACGAGGAGGCACGCACCGCACTCGAGGACGCCATGGCGCAGGTCAGCACAGCAGACCCGTGGCTCGCCGAGCACCCCGTGGAGGTGACGTGGTGGGGCGGGCAGTTCGCCTCCGGGCGCACACCCGCTGACTCCCCCGTCATCAGCCTGGTCAGCGGGATGCATCGCGGTCTGCACGGCCGGGACCCCGAGGTCTACGGCGCCCCCTACGGCTCCGACCTGCGACTGCTGATGGGTCTGGGTGGCATCCCCACCGTCCAGTACGGCCCCGGCGACGCATCGGCCGCCCATGCGCCCGACGAGTGGGTTGACATCGACGAAGTCGTCGACACTGCCCGCGGTCTCGTTCGCCTCATCCTGCAGGTCTGCGGATAGCCGCATGGGCTGACGGCTCAAGCCCACGTCAATCCGGGTCGATACCACCCGTACGACGTCGGCGCCCGCGATCCACGCGACGGCCGACCCGGCACCGGGGGATGGCTCCATGACCCGCTTTCGCACGAGACTGACGTTCGGCAGCCCGCGATCGAACCCAGCCCCCACGATCCGGCGGGCCGCCGTCCAAACGGTCATGGGGGGTGACTCGGCGACGCGCACGCATGTGCAGTTCGCCGCCATGTTCGTGCTCGCCCAGGACTACGACGACGTGATGAGGTCCCTCGCCTCGAATCTCGATTCGATGGAATACGGGAAGCTCGACTTCAACGATCAGCAGTCCCTCGCCCTGTTCTCGCGCGTCACCGCCGTCATCTCCGACATGGTGCATCGCGGCGAGCGCATCGCCGCCCTCTCGATGGCCCCCGAGCACGCCACGACCGAACGTGCGGGGCTGGCAGCCCTCGAGGCCCGGCAGGCGACAGAGCAAGCGCTGGTCGAGGAGGGACGGGCCGCGATCGCGGCCGACATCGCCGGCCTTCGCGCCCTGCTCGCGGATGCCCGGGCGGAGTACCGCTCCGAGGCGGCACGGCAGTTGCAGGACGTCACGCCCTACCCGCAGGCCGGTTCAGCGGCTGCCGAACTGTCGATCCTGCTCAGCAGCCAGCGAATCCGTCACCAGCATTCGCAGTAGGGCCTACGCCCACGCGGTGCGGACGGTGCCGTCCGGCAGGACCAGCCCGACGGCGCCCGTGCGCCGGGCATCACCGACCGCCTCGACACCGCCATCCACCGAACGTCGCACCGCATGCACCCCGCCGAAGAACAGGTTTGCCGACGGCCACACCTCGACGCCCGGCCAGGCACGTTGCCGCGCAAGCACAATCAGCTCATCGACGTCATTGTCGGGAAGGCCGGGCTCGACGTGGATCGGTCCGTCACCCGTCAGATGCACCCGCGGCGCCTCGACCGCATCGGCCAGAGTGTCGCCATCGTCGATGAGGCGGACGAGCACGCCGAGCAGCGCCGACCGGATGCGCTCACTGCCACCGGTGCCCAGCGCGACGCGCGAGCCATCCGCGAGGTCGACGAGGGTCGGCGCCATCATCGAGCCCATGCGCGCACCGGCGGGCAGAGCAGAGCCGTCGGCCGGGCGCAGGTCTTCCTCGCCGAGCATGTTGTTCAAGGTCACCCCCCAGCCGGGCACCACAGTGCCCGAGCCGGATCCGTTCGATGTCGTCAGTGCGGCGAAGCCGCCGTCGGCATCGACGACGGACACATGGGTCGTGCCCGTCGGTACCTGGCCCGGTCCACGTTGGCTCTGCGTCGCCTCCGCGAGTGCCTGCGCGACCTGCGCCCAGCGAATGCGGCGTGACTCCGAAGCGACGGGAGGCAGCATCGCGAGCGCGCCAGCAACGATCGAGCCACCGACGGACGGCGGCGGGTTCGTCCACACCTGGGCGCCACCACGCTCGCACCGCAGGGCATTGCGATGCGCCGGCCGGTACGTCTCGAGGTCGAGGGCACCGAGCAGCCCGCCGCCACCCTGCGAGCCCGCGAGCACCGCATCGGCGAACGCCCGATCAGCCAGACCAACGATGCGTCCGGCGGCGAGCTCGCCGAGGAGTGCGGCGTACGGCTCGTTGACGTAGTGGCCGGTGCGCTCCGCCTCCGCGAACAGCCGCCTGCTGTCATCCGTCAGATTGAGCAGATCGCTCACCAGGTGCAGGAAGGTCCGCTGACCTGAGGACAGGTCGACCCCGACGCGCGCGAGTGCGATCGCCGGCGCGACGACCACATCAAGGGGCAGCCGCCCCGACACGCGATGCGCCTCGAGGTACCCCGGCAGGCAGCCGGGTACGGCGACGGTGCCCCAGCCGCCGTGGAACACCTGCGTGCTGCTGTCCGCGGCCGAGCCCGTCCGGGCGAAATCGACGATCACCGTCTCGACATGGGCATCGGCGACGGTCCCGCCGAGGCCGGGGACATCCACGAAGAAGTCAAGGAGGGTCGGCTCCTCGTCGGCCAGGACGCTTAAATGAAGATTCCATTCGTTTATTGAAAGAGTGCGGGATTTCATTTAATAACGGTGTGAATAAACTCAAGGCGGAGGCTTTGAATTTTCCAATCGAGGTTTTCT
>CAIVQM010000236.1 GCA_903908025.1 uncultured bacterium | reverse complement strand
GGCAGCGGCGGCGGCTGACGCGCTCCGAAGTCGACAACCTGGTCGACATGTGCGCCACCGGCATCAACGTTCGCCAACTTGCAGCGGCCTTCGGGATCAACCGGGACACAGCACTACGACACCTCCAACGTCGAGATGTGCCGAGCCGAGCATCTGTGCGCAAGCTCACCGATGAGCTTCTCGCAACGGCCACAGGTCGGTATCTCGCAGGCGAACCAATGACACCTCTGTGTGACGAGCTCGGCATCAACCCGACCACCCTGCGCCGGGAACTCACCAAGACTGGCATCCAGCTTCGCCGACCCGGCAGGCCATCAGCCATCCAAGACGTGTAGCTCGCGCAGCTTCTCACTGCCGCTCGGTCAACTCCGCCTACCCTGCGTCCTCAATGAGGAAAGCCAGAACAGACTCAACGCCACCCAGGAACGACGGCAGGTCGTCACGTGCGGTTGCGATGAGAACCTCGAAGTCGACCGACCAGTAACCGTGCACGACGCGGTTACGCAGCCGACTCGCGTCCGTCCACGGGACCATCGGGTGATCGGCCTTGAGACCGGCAGAGAGCTGGCTGACCGCCTCGCCCAGCACCGTGAAGTTCCAGAGGAGCGAATCGCGACGGTCAGGGGCAACTTCGATCTCTCCTGCGGACTGTCCCGCGGCGAGTTCGAGGATCCGCCGGACCGCGGTGACGATCTCGGCCAACAGCACCGCATCACGCCGCATATAACGTCCGAGCCTCTGCCAGCACATGGTCGCGCAGCATCCGGTGAACGGCGCGCTTGGCAACCAGATCGACTTGACGACCGAACAGTTCGACGAGTTCGTCCTCCAGCCGGTTGATCGAGAAGCCGAGCGAGCGCCCAGGTGCCATCACGTACAGAAGATCGACGTCACTCGTCGGGGTTGCCACTCCTCTGGCCACGGACCCGAAGACCGCAAGCTCAGCGACCCCGTACCGCTCGCAAACATCCGCGAGGCGCGCCGCATCCACGTCGAGCTCCTCGGCTACGTCGATCGTGACGCGAGACATGGAATCATTCTGCCACCAGGTGACCGGAACACGGAGCCCGTTGTCGAATCGACAACGCACCGTGGGGGCAGACCGTGGACCATCAGAGACGGCTTACGAACCCCCGCGACGCGTTCCTCGCGATGAGGGGAGTTCTGCCGGTCGTGCCCGGACGCCCGATCCCGACTCGCAGGCGGCGGACACGAGCCAATTGCGCGGCAACGGGCGATGCGGGCCGACGGTGTCGATTGCTGCGCGAGGTGCGGTGACCTCGGCTCAGCCACCTTCGGCACTCGGCATGGAGGCCGAGATCACGCGTGCCGCCGCGGCGCGGGCACGGGCGATCGGAGTCTCGTCGTCGTGCAATAGGAACGCAGTGTTCGCGGCGATCACCAGTGCGTTCAGCTCGAAGACCAACATCGGTACGTCGGTGTCGGCCAGCAACTCGCCGCCGCGCACGGCTTCCTCGGCAGCATCCGTGAGCAGGCGCATCCAGTCCCGTTGGTTCGCCGCCACGCGAGCCTTCAGTGGCCCTGGGCGACCGCCCAATTCGGCGGCGGCCGCAGCGAAGAAGCAGCCGCCGGGCAGCGTACGCCGCTCGACGAAGTGCAGGAACGACTCACACAGCGCCCGGAGGCGTGCGAGTCCTTCGCTTGCGAGCGCCGGTGCCACGACATCGACGATGAACAGGTCGCGGGCAGTGTCCACCGTCGCCAGCTGCAGGTCCTCCTTGGACTCGAAGTGGGCGTACACACCGCTCTTGCTGATACCCGTGGCGGTGGCGAGCGTGCCGATGCTCAACCCGTCAAGCCCCTCCACCGTGGCCAGGCGGACGGCGGTGTCAAGAATCTGGTGACGTGTGCGTTGGCCGTCGAGCCGTACCCGGCGGGGCACCACAGCAGGTTCCGCAGTCATGATTGACAAGTTAGCACGATCGGTCGTACTGTACGAAAGCACGACCGATCGTACTTGTTAGGAGATGCCATGACCGCTACGTCCACCTCTGCTACGTCCACCTCTGCTACGTCCACCTCTGAGGCAGCAGACCGCAGCGATTGGAGGGAGGCCGGGCGCGGGTGGGGCGCGCAGGCGACGGACTGGGCCTACCTGTTCGAGCCATATGCGCGGCCGGCGAACGACGTGCTGCTCGATCGCCTCGCTGTCGGCGCTGGCACGCGCCTGCTCGACGTGGCCTGCGGCTCCGGTCTGGCAGCGAATGCGGCCGCCCGCCGAGGAGCGACCGTGAGCGGGCTGGATGCTGCGTCGGCACTGATCGACATTGCCATGGCGCGCACGCCGGCGGCCGATTTCCGCGTCGGCGACATGTTCGATCTCCCGTTCACCGATCGATCGTTCGACGTCGTCACCAGCTTCAACGGCATCTGGAACGGGTGCGACGGCGCATTGCTCGAGGCCCGGCGTGTCCTCACGGAATCCGGTCGTCTCGGACTGACCTACTGGGGCGCCTACGAGCGCATGGGCCTGCTGCCCTACTTCGGGGCCGTCATCCAACACTCCCCGGCCAGCCACCAGGCCGCGACGACGCGTCTCGGCGAAACGGCCGAGGTCGCCGAAGCGATGCTGGCCACCGCAGGGTTCGAACTGACTGATCGCGGCACGGTCGAGGTGGTCAACGAGTGGCCCGATGTCGACACTGCGGTCAGGGCACTCGCCGCCGCCGGCCCGTCGATCCCCGCCATCCATGCGATCGGCCGTGATGCCTTCTGCCAGGCGCTCCGCGACATTGTTGCCACGTGGCACGACCCTCGGTTGGGCGTACGAGTCTCCTCCGAGTTCGGCTGGGTGACCGCGCGGCCACGCTGACCCGCCGGCTCGTCGGGGCGATGCCGCCAGTGCACGTCGACGGGCTGCTCGTCTCGATCGCCGTCACCGCACTCCGGCAACACGACTGAACGCGACTCGCGGCCCGACATCACACGAGTGGACCTACAGGGACGGCTAGCGAACCCCTCACGACGACCGACCGCTCCGAAGGAGACAGCAAGAACAGTGGCGCAGGGCGCCCACGAGGAGCGGCAGCGACGAGTGGGCGCAGAGGGACTCGAACCCCCGACCGACGGCATGTAAGGCCGTTGCTCTACCAACTGAGCTATGCGCCCGCGAACGGATACCCCAGGTTAGCGGCGCGCGGCCAACAGGGACTCCAGCAACTGCGGTGTGGCCGCGGCGACGGGTGTGCGGCGATCGGCGTGATCGCGCACGACCAGGTCGCGGCCGTGCAGGTCGACGATCGAGGCACCGGCCTCCTGACAGATGAGCATCCCGCCCATGAAGTCCCAGCCACCGTGGGCATCCACGACGCAATCGACGTACCCGTCGAGCACACCCGCCGCCACCAGGCACAGATCCAGCGCCACCGCACCGAGCACGCGGCACTGTGCGTACCCCAGCGGACGAGGCGGGAGCCCGTTGAGGCCGACGATCGCCTGGCTGAGGTCGGTGCACCCGGTCGGCCGGATGGCCACACCGTCACGGAAGGCACCCTCGCCACGCACGGCCCAGTACCGCTCG
>CAIVQM010000235.1 GCA_903908025.1 uncultured bacterium | reverse complement strand
CATCAGGGCACATTTAGCGAGCAAGGGCGAAGAGTATGACCATTCGAGTCGGCATCATCGGGACCGGGATCATGGGTACCGACCACGCGCGGACCCTGCACCGGTTCGTGCCTGGCTGCACTGTCGCGATGCTCTCCGATGTCGACGTTGAGCGCGCCAAGGCGCTTGCCGGCGAACTGGGTGGAGCGAATGTGACGGCTGAGGCCCACGCCCTGATCCAGTCCTCCGATGTGGACGCCGTACTCATCGCCTCCAACGACACGACGCACGCCGAGTACGTCCTGTCCTGCCTTGAGGCCCGGAAACCCGTGCTCTGCGAGAAGCCGCTTGCGCCAACCTCCGCCGAATGCCACGACATCATCGCGGCCCAGGCTGCCGTCGTCGGGGATGGCAATGCCCTCGTCTCGGTCGGCTTCATGCGGCGTTTCGACCCCGGCTACGTGGAACTCAAGGAGCTTCTCCAGTCGGGCGTGCTGGGGGCTCCCCTCATGGTTCACAGCACTGGCCGCGGCGTGAGCGCTCCGAGCGGATCCAGCGAGCTGACCGTGACGGGATCGGCCATCCACGACATCGACATCACGCCCTGGCTCCTCGATTCCGAGATCGTTGAGGTGTCGTGGCAGGCGCCCCGTTGCTCCCCCGAAGTCACAGACCGGCAGGACCCGCAGTTCATCCTCATGCGCTCGGCCGACGGCGTCCTCATCTCTGTCGAGATCTTCGTGAACGCCCGGTACGGCTACGACACACGCTGCGAAGTCGTCGGCTCGCTGAGCTCCGCGAGCATCAGCGAACCCAACCGCATCATCCACGACCAATCGCTGTCCCACGGTTACGCATACGGCGCCGACTGGCGGCCCCGATTCGCGGACTCGTACCGCCTCCAGAGCACGGCCTGGATCGCGTCACTGTCGACGGGCCGCCCCAGCCCTTTGGCGACCGCCGAGGACGGCCTTCAGGCAGCCCTCGTGGCCGAAGCGGTCATAGCCTCCATGTATGGGGGCGGGGCATGGGTTCAGGTTCCTGGGGCGTCGGCACTCGGCACTCGCTGAGGGCCGCGGGGGGCTCTCGAAAGAGGCTCAGCCGTGGTCAATTCGCCCGCCGAGGTCAGGATCTGTGGCAAATCAGTGGCAAACGAATCGGGTCCGCGGAGTTGCGACAGGAATACCTTGCGGGAGAACAACATTTTGGGGCCGCCTCGGGGATTTGAACCCCGGACCTACGCATTACGAGACTGCACCCACGCATGGATTCGCCCCTAGGACTTGTTGCCTATCAACGACTTTCGTGACACCGGGTAACACCCGGACACACTGAGCGACAGGGAGAAAGGGCGACCGAAAGGGCGATGATTCATGCGTAGATTCGCGTGACTTCCGCCTTCGACCTAAGCACCACCGATGCGCAGCGCACCACGTATCCACGTGCTCGGGCGCGATAACCCTCCACGAGTATCCTTTCGCGTCACGCCCAAGGTCGCTTCCGTCAGCGTTGGGTCCACGCGGCCATTCCGTCTCTGCCGTTCAACGGGTCGCCCCGCGAGCGGGGCCGAGCGACGCTCGGCGCGCGAGCCGCCAGAAGAACTCGTGGGGCGAAGTGGTCGTGAGGCCCATGACGTCGCGTGCGCGACCAAAGGGTGTGGATCCGGCTAGGGTCCAGTCCGTGCAGTCCTCCGCCCGGCGATTCACCGGCCCGTCCCGCCTCGCGCGCGGCCTGGTTCTCGGGGGCGCCGTGTTGTTGCTGACGACTGCGGCTCACGCATCGACCGGGGCGCCCAGCGACGTCGATCTCACGTCCTTCTTGGTTCTCCTCCCCCTTTCGATCGTGTTCAGCACGCTGCTTGCGGACCGTCGACGCAGCCCGATGTGGCTGGTGTCCTACCTGCTGGGCGTTCAAGCGCTGTTCCACGTCCTGCTCGTGGTGATCGGCGGGCATACGGCCCATGCCCATGGCCTCGTGCCGGGGCCGGCGATGCTCCTCAACCACGTCGTTGCCGCAGGCCTGGCGGCGTTGGTCATCGCGCATGGGGACAGGGTTCTGCACCGGTGGTTGCGGTTCCTGGACTGCCTGGCCGAGGACTTCTCGCCGTGGCCGGTGCCGATCCCGATCCGCCGGCCGTCATCGCCGTCCCGAGAGCAATGGGCGCGGCCCACTCCGGACGCCTACCGGTGCTCGAGTCTGCTGCGACGCGGACCACCTGCCGCCATCGCGTAGCGATCCCCGCGTATCTGGGCGTGCCGCACCGCCGGGCGCCGTCACACGTGATCCGTCACTCTCCTTCGCGGTCTCGAACCGCCAAACCGAACAGGACCCCCTCATGCATGCATCCCTCAGACCAGGTCGCGTCCTCGCGGCCGTCGTCCTCAGCGCAGCCGCCCTCATGGCCGCAGCACCCGCCGCGTCGGCTCACGCCGGAATCGAATCCAGCTCGCCTAGGAACGGCGCCCAGTTGCGCTCGGCACCTACCGTCGTCACCCTCACGTTCGGCGAGACGGTGAAGCTCGACGGGACCGGCAGCCGCCTCCTCGACGGCACAGGGACTGCCGTCCCGGCCACCGTCAAGGCACGTGGACAGAAGGTCACCTTCACTCCCAAGACTCCGCTGGCGTCCGGGCGCTACGCAGCCACCTGGCACCTGATCTCCACCGACGGTGACGCCGTCGAGGGCGCCATCTCGTTCACTGTCGCTCAGCCCAACGCCCGCGGCCAGGCGCAGACCGTCACGACCACTCCAGCGATCCCGACAACGCTGAACGGCAACCTCCCCGGTTCGCGCACCCTCGCCATGCTGGCCAAGGGCGTGACCGGTGACGTCGAATGGACCAGCGCGAAGCTTCCCGAGGCGCTCACCTGGACCGTCACGGGTAATGGAAAGAGGGCGAGGGCCACCGGGGTCCTGCCCTGGCCGGGT
>CAIVQM010000234.1 GCA_903908025.1 uncultured bacterium | reverse complement strand
TACCGCCGCCGACATTGTCATCGTGTCTGTCAGACCCCTGTCCTAACGTCGGCAGCATGATCATCGACTGTGGCTCCTGTGCCGTGGCAGGCCTCGCCTGCGACGACTGCGTCGTCTCGGTGCTTCTGGGCACCCCCGATGCGATCGGCCTTGCCGACTTCCCCGCCGACCATGCCGTCGCGCTGGAGGTGCTGGCCGGCTCCGGGCTGATTCCGCCGCTGCGCCTGGTACCGCGGTCCCAGGCCAGCTAGGAGCTCGGCAAGGCCGACTACGAGTACAGCGCCGCGACGTCTGCGGCGAACTCGCTCATGACCACATTGCGCTTGAGCTTCAGCGACGGTGTGATCTGGCCACCCTCCTCGGTCCAGTCGACCGGCAGGATCGCGAACTTCTTGATCGCCTCTGCATGCGAGACGGCCTTGTTCGCGTCGTCGACCGCAAGCTGGATCGCCGCGGTGAGATCCGGATCGTTCACGAGGTCTGCAATCGTCGCAGCACCCTTGTCATTCTGCTTCGCCCAGGCCGGGTACGCCTCGGGATCGATGGTGATGAGCGCAGCGATGAACGGCTGCGCATCGCCGACGACCATGCACTGGCTGATCAGCCAGTTGGCGCGCAGTCGGTCTTCCAGAACAGCAGGTGCCACATTCTTGCCCGCCGCAGTGACGATCAGCTCCTTCTTGCGGCCCGTGATCTTGACGAATCCATCGTCGTCGATCTCGCCGATGTCACCGGAATGGAACCAGCCGTCCGGCTCGATCGCCTCGGCGGTCGCCGTCGGGTTGTTCCAGTAGCCGATGAAGATCTGGTCGCCACCGAGCATGAGCTCACCGTCGGCTGCCACCTTCACCTTCGCGCCGGGGAGCGGCTGCCCCACGGATCCGATCCGGATCGCGTTCGGACGGTTGACGGTGGTCGCTGCTGATGTCTCGGTGAGGCCGTAGCCCTCGAGGATCGTCACGTTGACACCACGGAAGAAGTGCCCGAGTCGCGCACCCAGGGGTGCGCCACCGGAGACCGCCCAGCGCATCTGACCGCCCATCGCATGGCGCAGCTTGGTGTAGACGAGCTTGTCGAACAGGGCGTGCTTGAGCTTGAGTACGAGGCCGGGACCGCCCTCATCCAGCGACGTGCTGTAGTCGATGGCGACCTGCGCTGCGGTATCGAAGATCTTGCCCTTGCCGTCGGCGACCGCCTTCTGCTGCGAGGAGTTGTAGATCTTCTCGAATACGCGCGGCACCGCGAGCAGGAAGGTGGGCTGGAAGGACTGCATACCGGGCAGCAGCTGCTTGATGTCGGCCGAGTGTCCGAGTCGCACGCCGGCGCGGATGCAGCCGAGCTGGATCGCCCGGCCGAACACGTGCGCAACGGGCAGGAAGAGAAGCGTCGACGAACCGGGGGTGAGGAAGACATCCGGCAGGCCGTTGACGACGTTGTCGACCTCGAACATGAAGTTGCGGTGGGTCAGCGTGCAGCCCTTGGGCCGGCCGGTCGTGCCCGACGTGTAGATGATCGTGGCGACGGAGTCGGGGGTGAGCGTCGCGCGGCGCGCCTCAAGATCCGCATCCGAGACGTTGTGGCCGTCCTCCTTCAGCTGGTCGATGATCCCGTCGTCGAAGACCCACACCCGCGTGACGGTGGGGATCTCCACGGAGACCTCGTCGAAGGTCTTCTTGTTCTTCTCGCTCTCGAGGAACACGGCGACGGAGCCAGAGTCGCTGAGCATCCACTGGATCTGCTCGGCCGACGATGTCTCGTACACCGGGACGCTCACGGCGCCGGCGTACCAGATGGCGTAGTCGACGAGGGTCCACTCGTAGCGCGTGCGGCTCATCACGCCGATGCGCTCGCCGGGCTCGACGGCGTTGGCGACGATGCCCTTGGCGACGGCCTT
This sequence comes from uncultured bacterium, assembly GCA_903908025.1. Taxonomy (GTDB): domain Bacteria; phylum Actinomycetota; class Actinomycetes; order S36-B12; family S36-B12; genus UBA10649. Next base: position 968 of record CAIVQM010000234.1, on the reverse strand, counting down.
GACCTCGTCGAGAAACTGCTGCGAGGTCATGCCCACCCAGGCGTCGCCGCGGGGCAGGGACAGCGCCACGTGGTCGGGCGTCTTCTGGGCATTCTCGACGATGTGGTCGACGAGGCTGCCGTGGGTCGGGGACGCCACGACGGCGGGGACGGAGAATTCGGTTCGCATACTTGCACCGTAGGACACTTCGCCTCCCGTCGCGACCGGTTCCGCCTGCTCGGCGGACCCGGCTTGCCCGTGGGATATTGAACCCGTGGCGAGTGTGGAGTTCACCGACGAGACGGTGATCCTTGCGCGCCGGGAGGTCCTCGCCGCGGCCGTCTCCGACCGCAGTCGGTGGGTGGCGTGGTGGCCGGACCTCGAGGTGGCCGTTGTCCTTGACCAGGGACGGACCGGAATGCGCTGGTCCGTGGCCGGTCCCCTCGTCGGCACGAGCGAGGTGGTCCTCGTGGAGCAGCAGGATGCCGTACTCGTCCGGTATGCCCTGTGGGCCGACCCGACCGAGCCGGGTTCCCGGACGACGCCGCGTCGGATCCCCGACTCCCCACGTGGCCGACGCGAGCTGGGCAGTCTGCAGCGCCGGTATCTGTTGGCCTGGAAGCGCACGGTCTGGGCGCTGAAGGACGAGTTCGAGGCGGGGTCCTAGCCGCTGTGCGACTGCATGTGGTGAGCGATGTGCACGGCGCCGTCGAGGAACTGCGTCGCGCTGCCGAGGGCTGCGATGTCTTCGTCTGCCTCGGAGACCTGATCCTGTTCCTTGACTACGACGATCCGTCCCGTGGCATCTTCGCCGATCTGTTCGGTGCAGAGCACGCCCACGCCTACATCGAGGCTCGCACGGCCAATCGGTTCGATGAGGCGCACGAGATGAGCACGGCCGCGTGGGCGCGCCTGGGCGTGACCGAACCCGATGAGAGATGGGCGCTGATGCGCACGCGGGTCGAGGTCCAGTACGGGGAGTTGTTCGC
>CAIVQM010000233.1 GCA_903908025.1 uncultured bacterium | reverse complement strand
CAGGCAGCGCTGCTGGCGCCGACCGAGGTGCTCGCCGGGCAGCACTTCCGCTCGATCACGACGCTTCTGGGCCCATTGGCCGAGGGTGGACGCCTCGGGTCCGACGACAACTCGACGCGCGTCGCACTGCTCACCGGATCCCAGCGCACAGCGCAGCGTCGGCGCGAACTGCTCGACATCGTCAGCGGTGACGCCGGAATCATCGTCGGGACCCATGCGCTGATCCAGGACAACGTCGACTTCCACGACCTCGCGCTGGTGGTCGTCGATGAACAGCACCGGTTCGGCGTCGAGCAGCGGGCCGCGCTGTCGGCGAAGTCCCGCGACGGGTCGCGCCCGCACGTACTCGTCATGACGGCGACGCCCATTCCGCGGACGGTCGCGATGACCGTCTTCGGTGACGTCGACGTCTCGACCCTGTCTGAACTCCCAGCCGGACGGGCCCCGATCGTCACGCACGTGGTCGTTGCTCGCGAGCAGCCGGCCCACGTGGCCAGGGCGTGGCAGCGCGTCCGCGAGGAAGTCGAGGCTGGCCATCGCGTCTTCGTGGTGTGCCCGCGCATCGGCGGCGATGCGGCCGACAGCGCTGCCGATGATGCGTCGGACGGGGTGGTCCCCGACGACGCGGACCAGCCCGCCACCCCGTCGGCGGCGGTCATCCCGCTGGCACAGTCGCTGGCCGAGGGCGAGCTTGCGGGGCTTCGCGTCGGCATCCTGCACGGTCGACTGACGGGCGATGAGAAGGACGATGTCATGCGCCGTTTCTCCGATCCGGCCACTGCCGACGGCATTGACGTGCTCGTGGCGACGACGGTCATCGAGGTCGGCGTCGACGTGCCGCAGGCGACGACCATGGTGATCATGGACGCGGACCGGTTCGGTATCTCGCAGCTGCACCAGCTGCGCGGCCGCGTCGGGCGGGGTGGGCTTCCGGGGCTGTGCCTGCTCGTGACCGATGCCGAGGCCGGCTCGCCTGCCCGCGAACGACTCGACGCGGTCGCGTCGACGACCGACGGCTTCGTCCTGTCGGCCCTCGACCTCGACCTGCGCCGCGAGGGCGATGTCCTGGGCAGTTCACAGTCCGGTCGACGCAGCTCACTGCGGCTGCTCGAGGTCTCGCGGCACGAGGATGTCATCGTCGATGCGCGGGCTGCCGCGGTCGCCGTCATCGGCAGCGACCCCGAGCTGTCCGCTCATCCCGTGCTCGCTGCGGCCGTCGCCGACCTGGTTCGCGACGAGCAGTCCGAGTTCCTGGAGAAGGCATGAGGGCCAGGTGACCCGCATCATCGCGGGGTCGGCCCGGGGTCGGCGGCTCACCGTCCCCGCCACAGGGACCCGTCCGACATCGGACCGCGTCCGCGAGGCGCTGTTCTCGTCCCTCGACAGCGAACTGCTCGGGCGGGGCCTGACCTGGCCATACGTCCGGGTCCTGGACCTGTACGCCGGGACCGGTGCCCTCGGGCTCGAGGCACTGAGTCGGGGTGCGGTTGAGGCCATCCTCGTCGAGAAGTCGCGACCGGCGGTCCGGACCCTGACGGCCAATATTGCAGCGGTCGGCTGTTCGGGGGCCCGCGTGCTCACCCGTGACGTCGGGCACCTCGCCCAGGTGCCGTCGGAGGGGACCGGGGCGGACCTGGTCTTCATGGATCCCCCCTACGACGTGGCCGCTGCCGACCTGCGCGGAGTGCTGGCTGACCTCTGCTCGGCAGGGTGGATCGCGCCGGATGCGCTCGTCGTGGTCGAGCGGCCGGCCCGCGACACCGAGTCCCCGTGCCCGGAGCATTGGCCCGAACCTCGGCGAAGGCCCTATGGGGACACCGTGCTTTGGTACGGTCGGGCCGTGTCGGCTGCCGACACCGTCGACGCTAAGGAGCGGGACTGATGCGCACCGCCGTCTGCCCCGGATCCTTCGATCCCGTCACCAACGGTCACCTTGACGTCTTCGTCCGGGCCGCCGCGATGGCCGACGAGGTCATCGTCGGGGTGCTGATCAACCACACCAAGGCTGGCCTGTTCACCATCGAGGAGCGCATCGAGATCCTCCGCGATGTGGTGGCGCCCTACCCGAACATCCGGGTCGACTCGTTCCACGGCCTGCTGGTCGACTACTGCCGCGACCAGGGGGTCACGGCCATCGTCAAGGGCCTGCGGGCCATCAGTGACTTCGACTACGAGCTCCAGATGGCTCAGATGAACTACCGACTGGCCGGGGTTGAGACCGTCTTCATCACCACGAACCCGCTCTACAGCTTCCTGTCCTCCAGTCTGGTCAAGGAGGTCGCGAAGTTCGGCGGCGACGTCGAGGGATTGGTTCCCGACGCCGTGTTGATGCGGCTGCGCGCGAAACTCTCGGACACAATGGGGGCGTAGGGAAGGCCCGCCGGTTGCCCAAGGAGCATTCGTGGACGTTCAGGAACGACTCGCCGAACTTGCCGTCCTCGTGGAGGATGCCAAGGCGATGCCGCTCTCGGCATCCTGCCTCGTGAACCGGTCGCAGGTGCTGGACCTGATCGAGGAGATCCGCCAGCTGCTGCCCGAGTCGGTCCAGCGGGCCGACGAACTGCTGGCCGACCGCGAGGCCGTCGTCCAGGACGGCCGCCGGGAGGCCGACCGCATTCTTGATCGCGCTCGTAGCGAGGCCGACCGCCT
>CAIVQM010000232.1 GCA_903908025.1 uncultured bacterium | reverse complement strand
TCGTCGATGAACAGCACCTCACCCGGCTGCAGGCTCGAGAGCACCGCGGCCACATCGCCAGCATGCTGCAGGGCTGGTCCGGCGGTCATGCGCAGCGGTTTGCCCAGCTCGGTGGCGATGATGCTGGCGAGGGTGGTCTTGCCCAGCCCGGGCGGCCCGCTGAGCAGCACATGGTCGGCCGCCCGGCCACGTCGATTTGCGGCCTCGAGCACCAGCCCGAGCTGCGATTTAACGCGCTCCTGGCCGATGAACTCGGCGAGGCTCGTCGGCCGGAGGGCCCCTTCGACAACGGCATCGGACGGGTCGGACTCGGCTCCGAGGGTCATGACCGGTCCAGCCCGCGCAGCGCGATCTTCAGCAATCGGCCGACATCAACGCCATCGCCTGCAGCGGTCGCCTCGGCAGCCACCACCGGGTCGATACCGGCCACAGCGGCATCTGCCTCGCGAGCGGACCAGCCCAGCGACGCCAGGCCCGCGGCGACCGACTGCTGCCAGCCGGCCGTCGCCGATGCGAACGCAGTTCGCTCCCCCGGCAGGCCGGACGTGGGCGGGCCGATTCGGTCGGCGAGTTCGAGGATGAGCCGCTGGGCTCCCTTACGACCGATACCCGAGACCTTCATGAGGGCGGCCTCGTCGCCGGACCCGACGGCTCGTCTCAGCTCATCGGGTGACAGCGTGCCCAGCAGGGCCAACGCGATCCGCGGTCCGATGCCGGTGACTGTCTGGACCTGCTCGAAGACGGTGCGCTCATCCGGGTCGGCGAACCCGTACAGGGTCCAACCGTCCTCGCGGACGACCATCGTGGTCATGAGTTCGACCTGCTCGCCGTGCCGCACGGACATCGCGGTGCCGGGCGTGCACTGGACCGTGATGCCAACCGACCCCAGATCGACGACAACCCGATCGACCAGCGCCTGGGCCACGGTGCCGCGGACGAAGGCGATCATCGGGCCGCCGCCGCCACGGCCTTGGCCAGGCGTCGCTGCGCCTCACCGCGCCAGATCTGGCAGATGGCGATGGCAACGGCATCAGCAGCATCGGCCGGCTTGGGCGGCCCCGGCAGCCGCAGCAGCCGGGTCACCATCGCGGTGACCTGCGGCTTGTCGGCGCGCCCGCTGCCCGTGACGGCGGCCTTCACCTCGGTAGGAGTGTGCAGGGCCACCGGAATGCCCCGCTGGCCCGCGATGAGCAGCCCCATGGCGGCCGCCTGGGCCGTGCCCATCGCCGTGCTGACGTTGTGCTGGCTGAATACGCGTTCGATGGCGATGACATCCGGTGCGAACTCATCGACCAGGGCGGTCAACCCCGCCGCGACCTCGGCCAGCCGGAACTCGATCCCCAGAGTTGGCTCCGTGCGGATCACTCCGATGTGGATGGCATGCAGGGTCGCCCCCGGGGCACCGTCGACGACAGCAGTGCCGCAGCGCGTGAGGCCCGGATCGATGCCAAGGACCCGCACCGGTCACCTCCCGTATGGCGGTGGCCGGCCCATCCGAACACCTGTTCGGAAGATTAGTGGCAAGGACCGTCAGTCGACGGGAGCACCCTCGTCAGCGGGGCGCGTGTCGTCCCCCGCCGGCGCATAGCGGTCGGCCGGGCCGACCGCGGCCCCGGTGACCGCGGCGAAACCGCCGCGGATGTCCTCGACGAGGTTGTCCAGATCCGAGATAGCTCGGTCATCCGCTGAGATCCCGATGAAGGCCCCGCCGTCGTAGGTGACCATGGTGATGTTGACGGCAGCGCCGACCGTCGCCACCAGCGGGTAGGCGGCGAGCATCCGGGCGCCCGCGAGGTACATCGGCATCGGTGGACCGGGGACATTGCTCGTCGTGACATCGGATGCCTGGGCAGCCTGAGCCAGCATGGGCACGGGAACCAGCCAGCTGACCTCAGCCAGCGGGTCGGCGAGCCG
>CAIVQM010000231.1 GCA_903908025.1 uncultured bacterium | reverse complement strand
GTCTCCGGCGGTCGTGGCGTCGGTTCGGCGGAGGGCTTCGCCGTGATCGAGGCGCTGGCCGATTCCCTGGGCGCAGCGGTGGGCGCGTCACGCGCCGCCACCGATGCCGGCTGGTACCCCCACCAGTTCCAGGTCGGGCAGACCGGCAAGACCGTCTCGCCGCAGCTCTACATCGCCAACGGGATCTCCGGTGCCATCCAGCACCGGGCCGGCATGCAGACCTCCAAGACCATCGTCGTGGTCAACAAGGACGCCGAGGCACCGATCTTCGAACTCGCCGACTACGGCGTGGTCGGCGACCTGTTCACCGTCGTGCCCCAACTCACCAACGAGATCGCGAAACGGGCAGACTGAGCCCGAGCGCGAGGGAGCAGGGGCAATGAGTCGCAGCAAGCCGTGGGTGATGCGGACGTACGCGGGTCACTCGTCTGCGCGCGAATCCAATGAGCTCTACCGGCTGAACCTCGAGAAGGGGCAGACGGGCCTGTCCATCGCATTCGACCTGCCCACCCAGACCGGCTACGACCCGGACTCCCCGCTGGCGCGTGGTGAAGTGGGCAAGGTCGGAGTCCCCGTCGTCGATCTAGGCGATATGCGGGCGTTGCTCGAGGGCATTCCGCTCGACCGGATGAACACCTCGATGACGATCAACGCGACCGCGATGTGGCTGCTCGCTCTCTACGTCACGGTGGCTGACGAGCAGGGCGCCCCGCGCGAGGAGCTCTCGGGCACGACGCAGAACGACATCATCAAGGAGTATCTCTCCCGCGGCACGTATGTCTTCCCGCCCGGGCCGTCGATGCGGCTGATCACCGACATGATCGCGTGGAGCGTCACCAACACGCCGAAGTGGAACCCGACGAACATCTGCTCGTACCACCTGCAGGAGGCCGGCGCGACGCCTGTCCAGGAGGTCGCGTTCGCCCTTTCGACAGCGGTCGCCGTGCTCGATGCCGTCCGCGACTCCGGTCAGGTGCCGGCGGATGAACTCACCGAGGTGGTGGCTCGCATCTCGTTCTTCGTGAATGCCGGAGTGCGCTTTGTCGAGGAGATGTGCAAGATGCGCGCGTTCGTCCAACTGTGGGATGAGATCACGCGCGAGCGTTACGGCGTCACAGACGAGAAGGCCCGGCGTTTCCGCTACGGCGTGCAGGTCAACTCACTCGGCCTCACGGAGGCGCAGCCCGAGAACAACATCCAGCGCATTGTGCTGGAGATGCTGGGCGTCACGCTGTCCAAGAACGCCCGCGCGCGCGCCGTCCAACTCCCGGCATGGAACGAGGCCCTCGGCCTGCCGCGGCCATGGGACCAGCAGTGGAGCCTGCGCATGCAGCAGGTCCTTGCGCTGGAGACCGACCTGCTCGAATACGAGGACATCTTCGACGGGTCGCTCGTCGTGGAGGCCAAGGTGGCCGAGATCGTCGCGGCAGCCCGCGAGGAGATGGCCCGGATCGAGGAGATGGGCGGTGCCGTGGCTGCCGTCGAGAGCGGCTATCTCAAGAGCGCTCTGGTGTCCTCGCATGCTGAGCGTCGTCGTCGCGTGGAGTCGGGCGACGAGGTCATCGTCGGCGTCAACGAGTACACGACCACCGAGCCGAGCCCCCTGACCGAGAATCTCGACGCGGCGATCCTGCGCGTCGACCCGGCCGTCGAGGAGAGGGCGATCCTCGCCCTCGACGAGTGGCGTGCCGAGCGTGATCCACTGGCCGTCGAGGCTGCTCTCACGCGACTCGTTTCCGAGGCGCAGTCGGACGTCAACCTGATGGACGCTTCCCTCGAATGTGCGCGGGTCGGTGTCACCACCGGCGAGTGGGCAGGCGCCCTGCGCGGCGTGTTCGGCGAGTTCCGGGCACCGACAGGCGTTTCTGGCTCGGTCGGCACAGGCGCGCGAAACGGCTTCGACGAGCTGCGCAAGGCCGTTGCTGCGACCGGCGACGAGTTGGGCCACCGACTCCGCATCCTCGTGGCCAAGCCGGGCCTCGACGGGCACTCGAACGGCGCCGAGCAGGTGTCTGTTGCTGCGCGCGATGCTGGGTTCGAGGTGGTCTACCAGGGGATCCGCCTGACTCCCGAGGAGATCGTGGCGGCAGCAGTCCAGGAGGACGTCGACTGCATCGGACTGTCGATTCTGTCCGGTTCGCATCTGCAGGTTGTGCCGCAGGTGCTCGACGGCCTGAGAGCGGCGGGCCTTGATGATGTGCCGGTCATCCTCGGTGGGATCATTCCCGAGCAGGATGCTCGGACCCTGACCGAAGCGGGCATCTCTGCTGTCTTCACTCCTAAGGACTACGACCTCGCCACCGTCATGGCCCGCGTCCTCGCCGTCATCAGGGAGAGCAGGAACCTTAAGCCCGTGTGAGACTTTGCCCCGTCCGTCCACGAACAGGAGTCATGCATGTCACAGCAGTTGCGCGCCCGCCGATCCAACCTGGCGGTGCCGGGTTCCAGTCCGAAGATGCTGGACAAGGCCAGGGGCCTTGCTGCCGACCAGGTGTTCATGGATATCGAGGACGCTGTCGCGCCGCTCGCGAAGCCGGAGGCTCGCAAGAACATCGTGGCGGCGCTGAACGAGGGCGGCTACGAGGGCAAGACGCGTACCGTCCGCGTGAACGACTGGACGACGCAGTGGACGTATGCCGATGTGATCGAGGTCGTGGAGGGCGCAGGCCCGAATCTGGACTGCATCATGCTGCCCAAGGTGCAGACTGCTGACCAGATCATCGCCCTCGACCTGCTGCTGACGCAGATCGAGAAGAGCAACGGCTTCGAGGTCGGACGAATCGGCATCGAGGCTCAGATCGAGAACGCCAAGGGCCTCATCAACATCGATGCGATCGCTCAGGCGAGCCCGCGCGTGGAGACGCTGATCTTCGGGCCGGCCGACTTCATGGCGAGCATCAACATGAAGTCCCTCGTCGTGGGGGAGCAGCCGCCGGGTTACGACGTCGGCGACGCCTACCACTACATCCTCATGCGCATCCTGATGGCGGCCCGCGCCTACGACAAGCAGGCGATCGACGGCCCGTACCTGGCGATCAAGGACCTTGAGGGCTACCGCCGGGTCGCCGGTCGCAGTGCAGCGCTGGGCTTCGACGGCAAGTGGGTTCTGCATCCCGATCAGGTCGCTGCCGCCAACGAGGTGTTCTCGCCCCGCCAGGACGACTACGACCACTCCGAGATGATCCTCGACGCCTACGACTACTTCACATCAGCCGCAGGCGGCGCAAAGGGCGCCGTCATGCTGGGCGACGAGATGATCGACGAGGCCTCCCGGAAGATGGCCCTCGTCGTGTCCGCCAAGGGTCGCGCTGCAGGCATGACTCGCACCACGACCTTCACCGCACCGGAGGCATGAAATGGCACGTCTCGCACAGACGGAGGGCCTGACCGACGACCAACGCGACATCCTCGCGGCGGTCAAGGAGTTCGTCGACAACGAAATCATCCCCGTTGCGAATGAGCTCGAGCATGCCGACGAGTACCCGCAGGCGATCGTCGATCAACTGAAGGAGATGGGCGTCTTCGGGCTGATGATCCCGGAGGAGTACGGCGGCCTCGGCGAGTCACTGCTGACCTACGCGCTCGTCGTCGAGGAGATCGCCCGCGGCTGGATGCCGGTCAGCGGTGTCATCAACACGCACTTCATCGTCGCGTACATGCTGATGCAGCACGGCACGCAGGCGCAGAAGGACTACTACCTGCCGCGCATGGCGACGGGCGAGGTTCGCGGCGCGTTCTCCATGTCCGAGCCCGGCTGTGGGTCAGACGTCTCAGCGATCACGAGCAAGGCCGTGCGCGATGGCGACGGCTGGGTGATGAACGGCGCGAAGATGTGGCTGACGAACGGCGGCTCGTCGACGCTGGTCGCGGTCCTGGTGCTGACGCCGGGCGAGGCGCCCGAGGGCGCCAGCGTCTACAAGAAGATGTCGACGTTCCTGGTGGAGAAGACACCGGGCTTCGGTGAGGTCCGCCCCGGCCTGACGATCCCCGGCAAGATCGAGAAGATGGGCTACAAGGGCGTCGACACGACCGAACTGGTCATGGACAACCTGCAGCTGAGCAACGACGACCTCCTCGGCGGCGAGCCGGGCAAGGGCTTCTACCAGATGATGGACGGGGTCGAGGTCGGGCGCGTCAACGTCGCTGCGCGAGCCTGCGGACTGGCGATCCGGGCATTCGAGCTCGGTGTGGAGTACGCCCAGCAGCGCGTGACGTTCGGCAAGATCATCGCCGAGCATCAGGCCGTCGCGTTCCGCCTCGCCGATATGGCGGTCAAGGTCGAGGCGTCCCACCAGATGATGGTGATGGCGGCGCGCAAGAAGGACTCCGGTGAGCGCAACGACATGGAAGCCGGGATGGCGAAGTACCTGGCGAGCGAGTACTGCAAGGAGGTCGTGGAGGACTCGTTCCGCATCCACGGTGGCTACGGCTACTCCAAGGAGTACGAGATCGAGCGCCTGTACCGCGAGGCACCGATGCTGCTGATCGGCGAGGGCACTGCGGACATCCAGCGGATGATCATCGCCCGCCGCCTGCTCGAGGACTACAAGACACGCTCGTAGCCGCTTGTGATCAGGTGACGGGTTCGGAAGCCGCGAACAGGTTGCCGAGGGCCATGCCGGGGGCGAAGAACTTCGTTGCCAGTGCCGTGTCCAGTGTCTGGTCGACTCCCTTGTGCAGGGTCATCTTCATCTTGCTGCCCGTCACGTCGAACAGGGTCAGGGTGCCGAGGGAGTCCCCGTTTGCGTAGACCTTTGCCTTCAGCACACCGGTCTTGCCGTCCTTCGTGACGAACGCGAGGCTGTTCATGTCGAGCCGCTTGCCCGCGGCGCCATTGATCCAGACCAGGGCGCCCGCCTCCGGGTCGGCGTAGACATTGAAGCCGTCGACGGCGTTCACGGGCCACCGGGCACCGATACCTCCGTCGTCCCCGAGACCGACCCTCACGTTCTCGTAGGAGTACAGGCTGAGTCCCGCCTTCTGCAGTGCGGTGAAGGCGCTCGCCGAGAAGGACGTGTCGAGCTCGCCGGTCGCTGGTGTCTTGGCGGCTGGCGCGGCAGCACCTGCGGGCCCTGACGCGGCGACGGCTCCGACGAGGAGGACCGTGCAGGCAATCGAGGCGATCAGGTTCCGTACGCGCATGCGATCTCCTTGGTCGAAGTGGGGCAACAGTAGCCTTATGCCAAGGTGGAGGAGGAAGTCCGTGCCGGACATCGATTGTGTGGGCGCCGTCGTATTCGACGAGGACGGACGGATCCTCCTGGTCAAGCGCTCGAACCCGCCGGCGCAGGGGAAGTGGTCTGTGCCCGGTGGCCGGGTCGAGCCCGGTGAGTCGCACGAGCAGGCCGTCGTGCGTGAACTTCACGAGGAGACCGGGCTGAACGGGGTGGTGCTGCGTGAGGTCGGCACCGTCGAGCGCGATGCGCCCGGCGGAGGCACCTACGTCATCCGCGACTACGTCGTACGCGTTGACACGGGCGCTATCCCCGTCGCCGGTGACGATGCTGCGGACGTGGCGTGGTTCAGTCCGGGAGATCTGGCGACAACGGATACCAGCACCGGCCTCGTGGAAGCGTTGACGGAGTGGGGTCTGCTCGAGTCTGCGCTTCCGGTCATCGACCTGAATCTGCTCGGCTCCGCTGATGTGGCGGAGATCGCGCGTCTGCGTTCGGCACTGCATGACTCGGGTTTCCTGTACGTGACGGGCCACGGCATCCCGGCGGAGAAGATCGCGGGGATCTTCGCGATCGCGCGCGCCTTCTTCGCCCTCCCGCTCGAGGAGCGGCTGGAGCTGGAGAACATCAACTCGCCGCAGTTCCGCGGGTACACGCATCTGGGCAACGAGTACACGAAGGGCGTGGCCGACCAGCGCGACCAGCTCGACGTCGGTCCCGAGCGCGAGGCCCTCGTCCTCACCGACAGCGACCCGCGGTACCTGCGGATGGTCGGCCCGAATCAATGGCCCGCCTCGCTCCCTGAACTGCGCATTACCGTGCTCGACTGGTTCGAGGAAGCGCGCCGGGTCAGCCTGCAGATCCTGCGCGGCGTGGCGATTGCGCTTGGGCAGCCGGCCGACTTCTTCGACCCGTGGTTCGACGCCGACACCCACGATCACCTCAAGATCATCCGCTACCCCGGCTCGGCCGTCCGCAGCGGCGATCAGGGTGTCGGCGCCCACAAGGACTACGGCTGGATCGCGCTGCTGTTGCAGGACAATCTCGGCGGTCTGCAGGTTCAGACTCTGGACGGACGGTGGCTGGATGCGCCCCCGATCCCCGGCACTTTCGTCGTGAACATCGGCGAGATGCTGGAGATCGTCTCGGGTGGATACATGCGCGCCACCGTGCATCGCGTCGTCAGCCCGGATACCACCGTCGACCGGATCTCGATCCCGTTCTTCCCGGCCCCGCGGCTCGATGCCGTGGTGCCTCGTATCGACCTGCCTGCCGAATTGGCGGCGCAGGCCCGCGGTGTTGAGAACGACCCAGACAACCCGATGCTGCCAACCTATGGTGAGAACACCCTCAAGGGCTGGCTGCGTGCGCACCCGAAGGTCGCCGAGAAGTACTGGTCGGACGCCTAGGGGACGAAGGCTCCTTGTCTCACCCACCCGAACGTGCGTACGGTTGGAAAGGAGGCGGGGTTGGTGGTTGGGGGTTGAGATGGCCATGAGTGGACCCCAGAGGCGCCAGGCCATCGGCTGGGTGGCAGTTGCGGTCCTCGTGGTCACCTTCGCGGTCGATGTGTCCTTCGAGTCAGTGATGCTCATCCCGTTGGTCTACGTCATCGTGGTGGCCGTCACCGCCCTGACAGCGGGACCGCGCGCCACCGGCATCATCGCGACCGTCGCCTTCGTGCTCGCTCTGCTGGCCGGATTCGCCAACGGCGACCACACGAGCAAGACCTACTGGCTGCGGGTGGCCGTAGTGTGCGTCGCGGCGGTAATCGCTCTGGCCTTCTCCATCGTGCTGGCCGAACGCGGACGGCGAATAGCTGCCGAGTCGTCGCGTTACCAACTCATCGCGGAGAACGCATCCGACGTCGTTCTCGTGTGGGGAGCCGACCGGCGGCTGACGTGGGCGTCACCTTCCATTGAATCCATCCTCGGCTGGAAACCGGAAGATGTGATCGGGAGTGATGCGACGGCTCTGTTGGACGACACAGAGATTGCGCGAGTGCAGGCCTACCATCGCGATGTCTATGCGCGAGGAGACACGGCCGGCCGAATGGAGGTCCAGTACCGAGCAGCTGACGGTGGCCACAGATGGATGTCGGTGGCCGGCAAGGCCCAGCTTGCCGACGATGGCACGGTCATCGGGGGGATCGAGTCGCTCCGCGATGTTCAGAACGAGCTTGATGCCCGCAATGCTCTGGTGGAGTCGGAGGCGCAGTACCGACTGCTGGCGGAGAACACGTCCGACGTTGTCATCCGCTGGGGCGTGGATGCGCGTCTGGAGTGGGTGACACCGACGGTCGAGGCCGTCCTGGGCTGGCAGCCGAGAGACCTGATCGGGCGGAGTATCACGACACTCATGCATCCCGAGGACCTCGTCCGGATTGGCAGGTTCAAGGAGGAGTTGCTGGCACGCGGCGAGACGGACGGGAGCATCGAGGCCCGCTACGCGACGGCCGCTGGTGATTGGCGGTGGATGGCGGTTCGAGGCCACGCGATCCTCGACGCAGACGGGCTTGTGATCGGCGGGATCGAGGGCCTGCGCGATATTGAGGTCGAGCACGCCTATCGCGAGCAACTCCACTTCCTTGCGGAGCATGACTCGCTTTCCCAGCTGGTGAACCGGGGGGAGTTCCTCAGCCAGATGGGGACCTTGCTGGCGCACCGACCACGTTCGGGAACCCGCATCGCCTTTCTTTTCATCGACATTGACGATTTCAAGGCGATCAACGATGAGCGAGGGCACGAAGCGGGGGACGCAGTCATCACGGAGTTCGCGCGGCGGGTGGGCGCCTGTGTGCGAAGCGCCGACGTGGTTGCCAGGTATGGCAGTGACGAGTTCGTCGTCGCGCTGACGGCGGTCCACGGGGTTCAGGATGCAGAGGTGGTGGCCGCCAAGGTCCACGAGTCGCTGCGGGAACCGATCGTGCTGAACTCCCACTCGATCGCTGTCACGGTGAGCATCGGGGTATCCCTTGTGGAGCAGAACGGGACCCTCGACGACGCGTTGCGTCGAGCGGATCGGGCGCTCTACGCGGCCAAGGACGCCGGTCGAAACCGGACCCTTGTGTACGCCGGGACTGACTAGTCCGCGACGTTTACGTCTGCCCAGACATTGAGGCGTACCCCTGAGCGTGACCAGCCCATGGTGCGAGAGAGCGACTTGACCAGTGGCAGGCCGCGGCCATGGCCGGACTGGACATCGGCCACGAGGATTCTGGGATCGGAGGGTTCGCCCTCGTTGCTGACGGTGATGCGCACGTGGTCGTCGAGCAGCCGGATCTGCAGGCTGAATGGCGGCCTGCCGTGCCGCGCGGCGTTGGCCGCGAGCTCTGAGGCGACCAGGACGGCGTCATCCAGGTGCTCGCTGCTCACGCCTGCCGCGGTGAGGACATCGGTGACATGAACTCGGGCGGCCGCAGCCGCGCTGAGATCCTCGGGCAGCACCCATTCGTTCGTCACGTAGGTGTCCTACCCCCCTTCGCTCGTTCCAAACCACGATAGGCCTAGGGTCGATCGCGTGGTGCAAATCCTCGCCGTGGCGAACCAGAAGGGCGGCGTCGCCAAGACGACGACCGTCGTGAATCTCGCGGCTGCCCTCGCAGAGCTCGACCAGCGGGTGCTCGTCGTCGATCTGGATGCCCAGGCGTGTGCGACCTTCTCCCTCGGTCTGGACCCGGAGGATCTCGAGGACACCGGGGCGACCGTGTTCATGACGCGCGATCCGCAGCAGAACATCGCCGCCCTCGTCACCACGACGCCCGACGGTATTGACCTGCTGCCCGCCTCGATCGACCTGGCCGGAGCCGACCGGGCGCTGGCCAGCGTGATGGGCCGCGAGTACGTCGTCCGCGATGCACTCGCTCCGCTGCATGACCGCTACGACTGGATCCTGCTCGACTGCTCCCCGTCGTTGGGCATCATCACCATCAATGCGCTCACGGCCGCCGACTCGGTGCTCGTGCCTCTGCAGTGCGAGACCCTGTCGCATCGTGGTGTGGGCCAGTTGATGGAGACGATCAGCGACGTGCAGCGGCTGACCAATCCGAGTCTGCGCATCCTCGGCGTGCTGCCGACCCTGTTCGACGGGCGTACGACCCATGCCCGGGCGGTGCTGGCGGACCTCGGGCCGAGGTACGGGGTGCGGGTGTTCAGCCCGATCAGCCGGACGATCCGGTTCGCCGAGGCACCGGCCGCCGGCCGGAGCATCCTGGCGACCGCTGGCTCATCGCGTGGCGCCCAGGACTACCGCACCCTCGCCAAGGACATCCGGGCGG
>CAIVQM010000230.1 GCA_903908025.1 uncultured bacterium | reverse complement strand
CGCTCACTGGGCGGCCAGCAAGACCATCAGGCCACGTGGACCAAATCAGTCTTCGAGGTCTACGTCGACGCGAGCCTGCCGTGGGACTGGACATCTGCCCTCGCCGAGCATGCGAAGTCGATCGACATCGAGTTCATGTCGTCGCCGTACGACCCCGAGGCAGTCGCTCATCTGGATCCCTATGTCAATGCGGTGAAGGTCGGCTCCGGTGACATCAACTGGCTCGAGGAGCTCGAGGTGATCGCGGGCTACGGCAAGCCGGTCATCATCGCGGCCGGCGCCTCGAGCCTCGATGACGTCGCCCGCGCAATGGCGATCCTCGACGCTGCCGGCGTCGACATCGTCCTGATGCAGTGCAACACGAACTACACGGGATCCATCGAGAACCTGCACTACGTGAACCTGAACGTGCTCCGCCACTTCGCCGAGCAGTACCCGCAGGCCGTTCTCGGGCTCTCCGATCACACGCCCGGCCACGTCACGGTGCTGGGTGCCGTCACGCTCGGCGCCCGGGTGATCGAGAAGCACTTCACCGACGACACGACCCGCACCGGACCAGACCACGGCTTCTCGCTCGACCCGACCGGTTGGCGGGCCATGGTCGACGACACCCGCCGCCTCGAAGCAGCCCTGGGCTCCGGCATCAAGGCCGTTGAGGACAACGAGCTGAAGACCGCCGTGCTGCAGCGCCGGTGTGTCCGCGCCGCGCAGGATCTACCCAAGGGCACCGTGCTCGTGCGCGATGACCTTGTCGTCCTGCGTCCCGCTCCCCCCGAAGCCGTTCCGGCACATGAGGTCGGGCTTGTCGTGGGCCGCGTGCTGACCCGAGACATCGTTGCTGGCGAGGACGTGCGCTGGGAGTACCTGAGCTGAGGAAGTTGTCGGATCCACCCAAAGAGCAAACTCCCAAGCCTCTCTCACTGTCATTGAGTGGTAAACCCACTCAATTGAGTTGGTTTACCACTCAATGACAGTTCGGTCGGGCCCACGACTCCAGCACCCGCCTAGACTCCCGCGCATGGCTGACACCCCGACTCGCCCCACGTGGCTGGTCACGGGAGCCACCGGATTCCTCGGCGCGAACATCGGCACCTTCCTTGACGGCCGCGCCCACCGCATCGGCGCCGCGCGCGCCCAGATCGCGAGCACGTCCCTGTTCGACGAGTACCTCGTCGGTGACCTCGAGCACCCCGAGTCCCTGGCTGCAGCAATCGAGGCACGGCGGCCCGATGTCGTCATCCACGCAGCCGCCCTCGCGTCGCACGAGGCCTGCGAGGCCGACCCCGCCCGCGCGGAACAAGTCAATGCGCACGCCGCTGGAGCCCTGAGCGACGCTGCCGCCCGATGCGGCGCTCGCTTCGTGCTGATCTCCACCGACGCGGTCTTCGACGGCGAGCGCGGCAACTACACCGAGACCGATGAACCGCATCCCACCACGGTCTACGGACGCACGAAGCTCATGGGCGAGCAGCTGGTCGCCGCAAACCCAGAAGCCCTCATCGTGCGGACGAACTTCTTCGGCTGGAGCCCAAGCGGCAGTCGCTCGATTCTGGAGTTCTTCGTCAAGGAGCTGTCTGCTGGCCGGCCGGTCCGGGGCTTCACCGACTTCACGACGACGAGCGCATACGCCCAGGTTCTGGCTGGCGTCATCTGGCGTCTCGTTCAGGGTGAAGCGACAGGCACCTTCCACGTCACCTCCCCCGACGCGCTCACGAAGCACGACTTCGGCATCGCCGTCGCGCAGGCGTTCGGTCTGCGCACCGACCTGATCACCCCCAGCACCGCCGACGTCCACCCGCCCCGCGGCCGCGACCTGTCCCTCGATGTGGCCAAGGTGCAGTCGTGGCTGGGCGAGGCCCTGCCCAGCCAGCTCGACGGCATCGCGCGGGCCCTCGCCGACTCGGCCACGCTGCGACCTGCCCTCGCGAACACCCTCGGCAACTAGACTCCGCCCCATGACCGACGTCGCCGGGCAGGGCCGTGGCCCGCTCAGTGTGAGCGTGGTTATTCCCGTCTATCGCGGTGAGGACACCCTCCCGACGCTGATCGACGAGCTGGCTGCCCTGCACGAGGTCCAGCACACTCCCCAGGGCCGGCCCTTCCGGGTCGCCGAGGTGCTCCTGGTGTGGGATCGCGGCCCGGGCCGCAGCGACGAGGCCATTAGGCAGCTCCACGCCAAGCACGACTGGGTGCGTCCGGTGTGGCTGTCCCGCAACTTCGGCCAGCACGCGGCCACCCTCGCGGGCATGACGTCGTCCGGCGGCGAGTGGATCGTCACGATGGACGAGGACGGTCAGCAGGATCCCCAGTACATCGGCGCGATGATCGACACGGCCTACGACAACGGAGCGCAGCTCGTCTACGGCAAGCCCACGAACCCGCCGCCGCATGGCGCCCTGCGCAATGCGGGCTCCAAGGTGGCAAAGGGCCTCTTCGTGCGCTTCCTCGCCGACCAGGAGTTCGAGGAGTTCAATAGCTACCGCCTCGTCCTCGGTGAGGTCGGCCGCAGCGTTGCCGCATACACCGGCACCGGCGTGTATCTCGACGTTGCGCTGAGCTGGGTTGTCGCCGACGTCGCCACGTGCCCGGTCACGGCTCGAGATGAGGGCCGCCCCGCCGGCAACTACAACTACGGGCGCCTGTTCTCGCACTTCGGCCGACTCGTCATCTCATCGGGCACCAAGCCGCTGTTCTTCGTCACCTTCATCGGCATCGCCTTCGTCGTGCTCGGCGGGCTCGCTGCGCTGTGGGTGCTCTACGAGCGCATCGTCGGCGACCTGCCGGTCAGCGGCTGGGCCTCGATGTTCGTCGCGCTCATGATCGTCGGTGGTGCGGTGATGCTCAGCCTGGGCATCATCGCCCAGTACATCGGCGCAGCCACCAACATGAGCCTGGGCAAGCCGCTCTACGTGGTCGTGCGCGACCCCGCCGCCACCTTCGGCGACCCGGACGGCCCCGCGCGCCCGTGATCACCTGGGTGGTCGGCCGTGGTGGCCTGCTCGGCAGCGCGATCCACCGTCAGTGCGCCGAGCCCTTCGACGGTTCACCTGTCCCCTGGGACGACCCGACCGCGGCAGCAAATGTCCTGCAGAGCGACGCGGCCCGCTTTCGCGCGGAGGCCGCAGGCGGCCCGTGGGCGGTCATCTGGGCGGCTGGAGCAGCCACCACCTCAACGTCCGCCGAGCAGGCGAAGAGCGAGCTGGAGACGCTCAGAGCGCTCCTGACGGCCCTACGGGACAACCCTCCCGCCGGACCGGGCGCGGTGTTCCTCACGTCGTCGGCCGGCGGCGTCTATGCCGGATCGGCGGATCCGCCCTTCGACGCCGCCACTCCGCCTGTCCCGCTCAGCCCCTATGGCGAGCTCAAACTGCGCCAGGAGGCCCTCGCCACGGAACTCCTGAGCGGCGTCTGCCCGCTCGTGATCGGCCGGTTCAGCAACCTCTACGGGCCCGGCCAGAACCTCACGAAGCTGCAGGGACTCATCTCCCGGCTGGCCCTTGCGGCCGTGACCCAGCAGCCGATCAACATCTTCGTGCCGCTCGACACCATCCGCGACTACATCTACGTCGACGATGCAGCGAGCGCCGCGCTCTCGGCCGTCCAGCGACCCGCGACCTTGCAGTCGAACGCAACGACGATGCTCGTCATCGCATCGGGCCAGCCAGCGACCGTCGGCCAGGTGATCCGGACGATGAATCAGGTGACGAAACGCCGTGTGCCCGTGGCCCTCGGTAGCCACGCCAGCGCCAGCGCGCAGTCGCTCGACTTGCGACTCACACCGACACTCGCACTCGACACGATCACGCCGCTGCCCGCAGGCATGAAGCCGGTGTTCCTCGACATCCTCGAGCGGGTGCAGCGCCAGTCGTTGACTGGCTAACCAGCGCTGACGGGATAACGCGCAATCAGGTCGTTGAGGGTTGCGAGTCCACCGACCGTGCCATCCGGCTTGCCGATGATCACGAACCGCTCGGTCAGCCCCGAAGGATCGGCGGCGAGTACGGGGGCCACGGTGTCCCAGTGCGGCTTGTTGCCCATCCAGTCGGCCAATAGCCAACTCGTCAGGACGCGCGCTCGGCCTTCGAGCCCATTGAGGCCGATGAGCAATCGCGTGCAGTTGTAGCTCTGCTGGCCTTGGGGCAGTCCTGTCGGTTGCTCAGTGGTCGGCGGCGCGAAGAGGCAGGCAATCGGCAGGCTGTCGATCGGCTGGTCGGCGGTGTTGTGAACTTCCGCCGCTGACCAGTAGGACGGGTTTGCCGGATCGACTCCGGGCCACAGTTTCGGGCTCAGCGCCGACAGACCGCGCGGCAGGATCGTGTCGAGGCTGAGCAGCACGACCACGGCTCCCACAGCGAACCAGCGCAGCATCGTCATTCCGGTCACGCGACCCTCGAGAGCCGTGATTGCCACCGGCAGTGTGGTGCCCGCCACCATGATCGTCACCGCGAACGCCAGCTTGTGGACGCCGTAGTGCGGTGACCCACCCGTGACGATCGCGTCCGCGATCGTTACAGCGAGTACGTACAGCCCCATGATCGCGATGGGTGCGAACGGGATACCCGAACGCCAGCCCACGACCCGTCGACTACGGGAGTACCACCACACGCTGACCAGGAGGGATGCCAGCGCCAGGCCCGCGAGGAGGGGCTGGGCGATCTCGGTGCCACCGGGCGACTGGAAGATCGAATCAGCCGTGGCAAGCTGCTCAGAAACTGCCGAGCCGGCGGCGCCGCCAAGAGACTCGGCCGGCACGCTGCTCGCT
>CAIVQM010000229.1 GCA_903908025.1 uncultured bacterium | reverse complement strand
TCGTGCAGGCGGGCACCGGCACCGGCAAGTCGGTCGGCTATCTCGTGCCGGCCGCGCTGCATGCCGTTTCGCCCGATGGCGGGCCCGTCATCGTTGCGACGGCCACCTTGGCCCTGCAGAAGCAGCTCGTCGACCGTGATCTGCCCCGCGTGGCGCAGGCCCTCGAGCCGATCATCGGCCGGCCGCTGGCCTTCGCCGTGCTCAAGGGCCGCAACAACTACGTGTGCCTGCAGAAGCTGCACGGCTCGGTGCCGGACGACGAGGGAGACGCGCTCTTCGACACTCCCAAGAGCGTGCTCGGGCAGCAGGCCGTCGCCGTGCGTGAATGGGCCGAGGAGACCACCACCGGCGATCGAGACGAGTACCCAGACGATGTCGACCCGCGCGTCTGGCGTGCGTTCTCGGTCGGGCGTCGCGAGTGCGTGGGAGAGAGCCGGTGTGCCTACGGCGAGGAGTGCTTCACGGTGAAGCGACGCCTGCTCGCGCAGGAGGCCGACATCGTCGTCACCAACCACGCCATGCTTGCCATCGACGCCATCGAGGGCATCCCCGTGCTGCCGGAGCACGACGGTGTGATCATCGACGAGGGCCACGAGCTGGTTGACCGCGCAACGCAGGCCATCACCAGTGAGCTCACC
Organism: uncultured bacterium; assembly: GCA_903908025.1. Classification (GTDB taxonomy): domain Bacteria; phylum Actinomycetota; class Actinomycetes; order S36-B12; family S36-B12; genus UBA10649. Next base: position 879 of record CAIVQM010000229.1, on the reverse strand, counting down.
GTCTCGATGGCGGAGAAGGCGATCTCGCGTGCGCGTCGACTCGTCGATCCCGAGACCCTCGTGAACCTGCAGCGCGCCTGCGATGAGCTTGAGGATGCCATGCGCATCGCGGGTGCGGAACTGAGCGGCCCGACGCGGCAGGAGGCCTATTCCCGCGACCTGCTCCTCGCACTCACCCTGGTGCGCGACTCCTTCCACCAGGCCATCGCCGAGGTCAATGCCGACAAGGACGCGAAGGACCCCGACTCCGTCGCCGTCCGTCAGCAGGCGCGAGGCGCCCTCGAAGAGGTGCACGATGTCGCGGGCTCGCTGCTCGGCATGGGCCCAATGGATGTGGTGTGGCTAGACCCCGGTGAGGCGAACCGGTCGCCGATGCTCAAGATCGCCCCGCTGTCGGTGTCCGGTCTGCTGCGCACCGCGCTGTTCGACCGCACGCCCGTCGCGATGACGAGTGCGACGCTCACCGTTGGCGGTGGATTCGATGCGCTGCTCGCCTCGCTTGGCCTCACGGCTGACGAAGCCGCGACGATCGACGTCGGCTCGCCGTTCGACCATGCGCGCCAAGGGATCCTCTACGTTGCCAAGGACCTGCCGGCTCCCGGTCGCGATGGCATCGCCATGGAGGCCCTCGATGAGCTCGCCGAGCTGATCGAGGCGGCCGGCGGCCGGACGCTCGCACTTTTCAGCAGCTGGCGCGGGGTGGAGCGTGCCGCGGAGTATCTACGGGTGCGCCTGGGCGAACGGCCCGAGCTGCCGCTGCTCGTGCAGCGACGCGGCGACGCGGTCGGCAGTCTCGTCGAGCGGTTCGCAGCCGAGCCCACGAGCACCCTGCTCGGCACCGTTTCGTTGTGGCAGGGCGTCGACGTGCCCGGTGAGTCC